>CAMYJL010000019.1 GCA_947258645.1 uncultured Nitrospinota bacterium | reverse complement strand
ATCACTTTGGTAAAATCGCTATAAGTATTCGACTCATCAAGCAAATAGACCGGAATTTCCATTTCCTCTACCTCCGAAAGGGATCTCAAATCAGCCCATCGGGCGAAAACCCCCAGGGACTCTTCGAGCGCTTAATCTTCGCCTTTTCGTCGTCCGTAGAGTTATGGCCAAACTCAATGCCATTGGTTAGAGCAAGCCCCGTGCCAGACCGGTTGGTCCGGGACCGAAGATGAGGTGACTGCCGGAATTGGCCGTAAAAAATGGGGGGAAAGCGGAACCGCGGGGTTTCAGGCCGGGGCTTCTCCGAAGAAGCCCGTTTTTTGGAGTTTCAGGCCGGAACTCGAGGTTTCAGACCGGAGCCAAAAACCCGATCAGCGCCCGGATTGAAATCGAATCCGGACACCCGGCCTCATCCACAATCTCCCGCATCGGAGCCGAAAAAGGCACGGCTCGCCGAGCCTTTCGAATATTTGAACGAGTGCGTCCCCACCCACCGGGCGGGCAAAAAAAACATCGAATATCTCCCAGGCCGAGAACATCCCGCACTCGGTCGCTCATTTTTCTTGAATAGTTTCTTTACATTCCTATCCCGTTGATCCCCCCTCTTTTCCTGAAATCGCCCCCGCCAAAGCGCTCGTTTTGTAAGGCGCTCTTACAGGCCTCCGCCCCTGACCAAAATCCGAGCAGCCACATAATCGAAGTATATTCAAATACATTTGATGAATTTTCGGTTTGGTCTGGGCTTTGCTTAATCGAAGGGAAAGGAAGCCTTTCTTTCAGGTCGAAAGAAGGGGGTTTATCTCAGGTAGGGGTTTGTTGAGCCCCCCAGTGCGGGCAATCGCCGCTCATCGGGGTCAAACGGGAAAAAGGGGAAATCGAATGTATATGCTTCTCCTCACGGCCATCATCTTCGCAGGCATCACCATACATACGTTAAAGCGCACGAAACGCGCCAAATTTCAGGAACTCGATTTTCAAAATCTCCATTTCGCGCTGAAGGGCCAGCCTCAGTACGCTCCGCGCATGCCCGATTTCACTCCCGTCCGCCTGAAAGTGAACAGCATGTTCACGACGCTGGAAGCTCCGACGAAATCGCTCAAACGGGTTAATTACACCCTGCCGCGATAACACCGGAAATGATCGAGTTGGCTGAAAAGTTTTTCGGTAGGATTTTGAAGAAAAAAACCGCGGATGGAATCAATCGCATTCGTGAAGATACTGAATCGCGCCTTCCAGCCCGTGTTCGTTGACCAGGTGCTGCCAGATATTGTTCCCGACCTCCTGAACGTCATTGACATGGTCTTCATACCCGGCGACGGGATACACCTCTACCTTGACCGCCCGCCCGCAATTGCATGGACATACAATATAAAAAAGAACTTCCTCGCCCATCGTCCCGAACCCCTTGAAACGTCTTCCCGGCTTTCCTGTTTCGCGTCCCTGTGATCACTTATCGGCAGAAATCGAGGGGGCCGTTAGGCGAATTTCACGGAAAATCAAACTCGGATTTTCCCTGAATCCGTCTTACCTAAAGGGATTTGGAAAGATATTTCCGGCGAAGGTTCTTTTCGCCCCTTTTTCCCTCCCCCCCCCAAAACACCCCGATCGGTACCGGGAGGCGGACTGAGAACGCAAAATCGCTCTGCAGGTGCCTGTTCCGGGGAAAATAATCGGCGGAGAGGGGGAGATTAGGGGCTCAGTTCAGTCGGGAGCGGGCAGCGCACGCCTGTTTGGATAGGCACCGGGCGGATTCCTTGTGCGAAACCGGGCTCTCTTTTATCATGTGGAAGAATTCATGGGCTTCATTCACACATACTCGCCATGTGGAGGCTGGATCATGACGGACTGGAAGAAAAAACTGGGAATTATCGTACCATCCTGGAACACGGTGATGGAGTACGAATGCCAGCGCATGGCGCCGGAGGGCGTTTCGGTTCACTTCACGCGAATTAAGCATACTGACGATGAAGAGGAAACCCTCCTTCACATGATTCACGAGGTCCCACATCTGGCGGACCTGCTCGGCCACGCCAGTATGGACGCCATCTGCTTCGGCTGCACCGGCGGGAGTTTCGTCCGGCCCGGGATGGACCGGGAGATCATGGACACCATCAAGGACAGGACCGGGATCCCTGCAACGACGACCTCCACCGCGCTCGTCGAAGCCATGCGCGAGATGGGCGTCTCGCGAGTTGCCATCGCCTCGCCCTACCCCCAGTGGCTGAACGACAGGCTCATCGCTTTTCTCAAGGATCACGGAATCGAGACGGTTGGCGAAAAGGGACTCAACACCGAGTGCCCGGCCTTCCTGCCCCCCGAGCGCTCCCAGGATCTCGTCCGCGAGGTGGACTGCCCCGAGGCCGACGGCATCTTCATCAGCTGCACGAACTTCCGCGCACTTGAAGGGGTGGAAACGCTCGAAAAAGAGCTCGGAAAACCCGTCCTCACGAGCAACACCACTGCCATGTGGCACACCTTGCGGGTAGCGGGTTTCGATGAGCCGGGTACGCTCGGCGGAAGCCTTCTGCGCGAGCACATGACCACCGTTCAAAAGGCCTAGCGCCTTCCAAAAACGTTTCGGCAAGCTCCCGCCCCCTTCGGGGGGCGGTTTTTTATGAATTTTTCAGGGACGAAAAGTGGGGTCCTGCGCCTGAAGCTGGCGCTCGTAGTAGTTCCAGTAGAACGCGTTGATCAGATCGTAGGGTGCGTTTTTGCCGAGCTTGATGGCGAGGTCTTCGTTCAGGGGCCTCGCCGCCCCGCCGGCGTAGGAGCGATGCTGGGTCTCGGCCGCCTTTTCCAGGAACACGGCCCGCATGCACGCCTCCTGCATGGATTTCCCGACCGTCAGAATGCCGTGGTAGTTGATGATGACCGCAGGGCTGTCTCCCATCTTCTTCAGGATCGCGTCGGCCAGCTCGAATGTGTACACCCGATCGGGCGAGTCGTGGAAGATCGGAACCCCGTTCGCGAAAAAATACGTCCCGAACTGATCGAAGGGCTCGATGCCCTTGCCCAGCGCCGCGATCGCCAGGCTGTAGGCCGCATGGGTGTGGACGGCCGCCGCGTATTCGGGGTAATCCCGGAAGATGGCGGCGAAGAACACCCATTCGTTATGGGCCTTCCCTTCTCCCTCGACGATAATTCCCTCGTAGTCGATTCGAAGGAGATCGCCGGGCTTCACCTCGTCCATTCCCAGCGTCATCGGCTTCATCCAGAACGAAGCGCCGTCTTCCGCCCGCGCCCCGACAAATCCCATGATCGCGTCGGACTGGCCGACATATCCCATGATGCGTCCGGCCAGCGTGACTTCGTAGCGCAGGGCGGGGTTCGATGTGCTTGGCATGTCTTTTCCTTTATTTACCGGGCCGCTCCGGCGGGCCTGGAGATTCCGAGTTTCTCCTCCAACTCGTCCAGAGTGAGCACCCAGCCGAGCCGCCGCTGAATGTTCGAAAGAGCGAAGGCATGAAGATCCTCCCCATAGGCCGAGGCGACGCAGTCCGAGAGGACTACCACCTTGTAATCTCGCACATACGCGCCGTATACCGAGGCAAGAACGCAGGTGTTCGTGTTGCATCCCGCCACCAGGAGCGTATCCACATCGAGAGAGCGGAGCAGGATTTCAAGCTGGGTTCCATAGAACATATCGAAGGTCCGCTTGCTCCCCACCCGGTAATCCTCGGGGCGAACGTCTATCTCAGGCATGAGCTCGGCCTCGGGCGAGCCGGGGCTCTTGTGGCGCGCGAAGTCGCTCTGACGGTGCGGGGTGAACGATTGTTTGGCGTTGAGCATCGCCCGCTCGAAAGGGTGTTTTCCGAGAAGAGATTCCTCATAAACCGTATCCACGTGAACGACGGGCACGCCCGCCTCGCGCGCGCCGGCGAGGAGGCGGTTGATTCCGCCCAGAATTCGGCGGCATTCCGCCTCCGGCACCGGGAGGGAGGCGATCTCCGGGTCCAGGTTCCCCCGCTGACAGTCGATGGTCACCACAGCGGAGCGGGCGGCCACCAGCTGGAGTTCGTCTTTCATCCGCTCGATCATGGCCGAACGGTCGATCAGGCCTCCGGAATCATTCGTCATGGCTTTCTCCTCCCGGCTTACCGCGCAGCGATGAAATTCCGACGCGCATGGCCCGCGCCGATCTTCCCGTCCAGCGCGTCATGCATCCAGTCCGCCACCGCCAGATAAAAATCCGGCAGGCGATTTCCGAACGTGTGGGTTTCGTTTTCATAGGTCCAGAGTTCCTTGGGACATTGGAGCATGTCGAAGAGCCTGTCGGCGTCCTCCATCGGGCATAGCTCGTCGAATTCGCCCATGACCAGAAGCGTCGGGCAATTGATTTTCCCGGCCAGGTGCTCCAGCGTCATCTTCTCGGCCATGGCGTCGAACTCATCCTCGTCGTGTATGTTCGACATGTACATGTAGTTGGCCCGGTAGGCGGGCTTTCCGCGCTTGAAGATATCGTCCTTCTGGAGAAGAACACCCATCGCGCCGACGCAGGCCTTCAAGCGCCCGTCGTGCGCCGCGATGCGGGGCCCCCAGTAGCTCCCCATGCTCCATCCGTAGACGCCGACCTTCGAGGCGTCGATCCCGGGGCGGCCCTCCAGAAAATCAATCGCGGCCGATCCCGCGCGCTCGAAGTTATCGAGCGTCACCCAGGTTTCCCGCGTGTTGCTCTCCCCCTGTCCCGGCCCGTCGATGCTGAGGGTGGCGATCCCCCGCCGGCGGAAGTGGTTGTGATAGGGGCTCGGCATGTACTCCTTGATCGTGTCCATGCCCGGAACGACGATGACGCAGGGCGCGTTCTCCACGCCGGGGACGGTCTGGAGGATGCCGGGGATGGTCTTTCCGTTCTCGAAGGGAATCTCCACCCGCTCGACGGGGGCCTCATCGAAAAGCTCGGTGAATTTCTCGTAGCAGGCCACCATCTTCCCGTAGAGCTCCAGCTTGCGCGGGCTGTTCTGATGGATAACGCCGCATGCCGGTCCGTAGTACAGCGCGGCGCGGTAGTAGAACTCGGCCGCGCTCTCCCGGTGCCCGGCCGCTTCCGCTTCCCGGGCCAGCTCTTCCTCCTGCGCCGCCGTCCGCACCCACTCCTTGGGCACCGCGCCGGGCACCTTGATCCGCTCGGTCGTCCGCTTCACGTCCGCCGGGCGGAACCCCCACTCGACAAACATCGTCGCCCGAAAGCCGTAGACATCATGTACCTTGTATAACTCTTCGGTGATCCATTTGTGGCTCTCGCGGCTGCGGTCCGACATGAAACGGCTCCCCCTCACGTGATGACAAGGTGATTCGCCAAGCAGGATGTTTTCTCTGGAGATGATTCGAAAATCACACTAAGGAATGGCCCCCGCCGGTGTCAAACCACCGGACTGTCCGGGGTGAGGCGTTACTGCTGAAAACGGTAGATCGGACCGAGCTTCAGGATTTGGGTCAAATCGTCAAGCGCGGCGCGGCTCTCTTCCGCGAGGGACGGGTCGGCGAGGTCGCCTGGCGCCAGGCGGTCGCGGTAGCGGCGCTCGACCCAGCGAACCAGCCCCGCGTAGAGCGTTTCGGTGAGGAGAACGGGTGTGTGCACCTTCTCCAGCTCGCTCTCCGTCAGGACCACGCGGAGCCGCAGGCAGGCCGGGCCGCCCCCGTTTTTCATGCTCTGGCGGATATCCACATAACGAACCGATTGAATCGGGTTTTCTTCCTGGACCATCTCGTCCAGAATCGCCCGCGTTTTTTCGTTCTCCCCGCACTCCGACGGCGCGACGATGCACATCCCCCCTTCGGGGAGGGTGATCAGCTGGCTGTTGAACAGATAGGTTTCGACCGCCTCGGCGAGGAAGAGCCGCCCCGGATCGATCCGGATAGGCGCGAGGTCGGTATCCGCGACGCGCGCGAATCCCTCCTTTAGCGCCCCCAGCACCCCCGACCCGTCACCAAACGCCCCCTCGTGATAGAGAAGCACGTTTTCGTTTCCCACCGCGATGACGTCGTTGTGAAACACACCGGCGTGGATGGCTTCGGGACTCTGGCGGGCGAAGACGGTCCGCTCCGGTGCGAGGCCATGGGCGCGCGCGACAGCGGCGGAAGCCTCTTTCGCCTGACGAGCCGGATATCGGGGATATTCCGTCCGGGAGGAGTCTGACGCCTCTTTGCCGTAGACGAACAGCTCCACGCCCGGGCCGGAATGACTTTGGCACAACCGCGTGTGGTTGGCCGCCCCCTCGTCGGGATCATGAACAGGCGGATGATGAACGAAGGCCGACTCGTCCGGAAATATCGCCCTCAGAAATCGGGCGGTCGCCGGGGGCTCGATGGCGCGGTGGGGCAGGCTCCTCAGATTGGCCGCCGTGAAGTGGACCTTCGCGTCCGCCGTGTCCGCGCTCGGGGAAACCGTCGCCGCGTTCGCCGCCCACATGCTGGACGCGCTCCAGCAGGCGGCGAGCAGATGTGGATCTTTTTTTTGCGCCTCTTTCAAAATATCCGCATCGCTTCCCCCGAACCCCGAGCCCCTCAGGGCCTCGAGGTCGGGCCGCTCCTGCGGGGGGATCACTCCCTGTTTCAGCCCCATGTCGTGGAGCAGCTTCATCTTCCGGAGCCCCTGCAGGGCGGCTTCTTTCGGGTGGGAAACCGTCTGCCCGTGAGCCATCGAAGCGAGATTTCCGGCCGAAAGGCCGGCGTAGTTGTGGGTGGGGCCCACCAGACCGTCGAAATTGACCTCGTACACCGTTTGGTCCATCGGAGACACCCGAAAAATACCGAGAGAGAATACCCGCCGCCCTCAGAGCCCCGCTAATCCAGACTTTCGATTCCGACCCGCGCCTGCTTTTTCCAGGGCCGGAGCGGGGCGAAACGAATCCCGTCCCCCGCCTTCACATTCAGGGCGCTGGAAACTTCTCGGGAAATGCGGACACCCCCGTCCGGGTGCTGCGCGAAGGCGCCCAGGCACGCGCGAAAGCCGAGGGAGGTGTTCGCGAGAATGAATTCGCCGGAGGGGACCTCCTCATCCACGACCTCGGTCACGATCGCCTTTTTGCTTTCGCGGATCGTCCGGACTTTTCCGACCGGAGAGCTGAGGATGGGACCGCCTTCGAAGATATCCACCATCCCGTTGAAGCGGAGCCCTTCATCTTCCAGCATCCGGCGCGCGGGCCGCGTCGCGGAATGGACCTCGCCGATGACCATCTGCGCCTCGGGGGGAAGCAGGACGATGTAGATCGGATGCGTCGGCATGAGCTCGGCGATGAACCGCTTGTCCTTCATGCTGTGGTAGTCGGCCTGGGGAAAATCGATGTCGAAGAAGTGCCGCCCCAGCGCCTCCCAAAAAGGAGAGTGCCCTGTCTCATCGACGACGCCGCGCATCTCCGCGATGACCGTCTGCTCGAAGCGCTCCGCGAACTCCGCCATGAACATGAATCGAGAGAGGGACAGCAGCCGCCCGAGCCCGCCCTTGCGGTAATCGGGCGAGATGAAAAGGCTCCCGACCTCGGAAGGTCCGCTGTGTTCCCGAACGAGGTGCAGCGCACGGATTTCCTTGACGACGTTGATGTTGGTGGACTCGTGTAAGGTGGTCTCAATCCGGTAGGCGTAATGCGGCTCGTAGCCACCGACCTTGGAGGAGATGCCGCACGTTCCGGCAATTTTTCCCGCCTCCAGGTCTTCCATGACGAAGAGGTAGGTCTCCCCTCCCGGCCTTGCCGCCCTGCTCCCGAAGCTCCGCTGGGAGTCCTCGATCCGCTGATCGAGCAGGTTCCGGTCGCGGGGGAGCGTCGTCAGCCCGAAGGAGGTCTGCTCCACCAGACTTTCGAACCGGTCCAGATCGGAATGCTCGATGGGACGAATGATCATCATAAATGTGGCCAATCAACCCGCCGGAGCGATTTGTTCCAGCGTTTTTTCCAGGATCGCCGAAACCGCGTCGATGTCCCCGAAGGAAACGGCGAGGGCGGGGATCAGAAAACGCACCCGGGAGGGATCGCTGCCGGCGTAAAACGCGATCACACCGGCCTCGAAAAGGGCGTGAAGGAATTTTTTCGTCAGGTCGACGCTCCCGTCGAAGACGGTGAACGCCACCATCGCGCCAATCCCGAAGGGGCCCTCGAGCCAGCCGGGATGGCGCTCCCCGATCTCCTTGAGGCGCTCTTCAAAATGCGCGTGAAACTGGGCGATTTTCCCCTCCGGCCCGAGAAATCCGCCCGTCAGAAGCATATCGAGTATCGCCGCGGCGGCGTGGATGGACGACGTGCCCGACGTGAAGGTCTGGCTGACCAGTCCGGGCCCGGGCCGGAATTCCTCCCGGAAAATCGTCGCGCACACCTGGGTGGACTTCCCGACCGTCACCACGTCCACGTATTCGTCCAGTTCAAAGTACTGAAAAGAAAAGAGTTCCGTCGTCCGACCGAACGTCTGCACCTCATCGATCAGGACGGCGACGCCCGCCTCTTTCGCGACCTGCATGAGCGCGACAAAAAAATCCCGCTCCCCGGGATAGAATCCGCCCTCGCCCTGTATCAACTCGAACACCATCCCGGCGTATTCGCCCGGATGACCCTCTAAATGACGCCTCAGGACGGCAACGGCCTCGTATGTGCTCTCTTTTGGGCGGGCGGCGTCGAAGAACGGCACATAATCGACGTTCAGCGTCGGGGGAAGCCCCTCCCGGTACTCGGGCTTGTCGGTCACCTGGGAGATGGCGAGCGTTCTTCCCATGAAGCAGTTTTTGAAGGCCAGAAGGCGGCCCGCCGGGTGTTTTTTCTGAAAGATGATCTTCAGCGCGTTTTCGTTGGCCATCGCGCCGCTGGTGGAGAGAAAGCAGTGTTTGAGACGCGCCCCTTTCCGGTTCGCGCCCTCGATGAGCATCCGGAAGATCGGAACGGCGGAGGCGTTCTGCTGCAGGTTGCCCTGCATGATGGTGTCTTCGAGCGCGGCGCCAAAGGAAGCTTCAACGAGCGCGGGGTGACAGTGGCCGAAGGCGTGAACGCCGATGCCCGTGATGAAGTCGTACTTGACGCTGCCGTCCGCCAGCTCGACGAGGGCGTGATTTCCGAAACCGCTGCCAAGATACGGGAAAAACAGGGGACCGCCGCGCATCTCGCCGAATTGCTGGATGAGCTCCTCGTATGAAACGCGAAGAGCCGGGTCGGCGGGCCGGACCCTGGTGGTCTCTTTCTGGTGGTCGGCCAGGGCTTCAAGAACCAGCCGCCTGGCTTCGACGACGCGTGGGTCGGAAATAAAAGCGTCCGCCCTCAGTCCGCTCATGGCGATTGCCCTCTATCTTCGTCCGGGGCCTTGGGCGACAACTTCCCTCCTTCTATTTTGGCACAAACGATAACGCCTCGCTGTAGAAATGAACGGGTTCTTTTTCGGATATCGGCAAAGATACAAATTCCGCCACCACGCAGGCCCCCGGAAAAGCGGAAGGATGAAAATTAGGTGGCAAATCCGGAGTGGACGCGGGTCCGTTTCTCTTTCTCTGGACTGGAGGGATGAAAACGCCCGGCCTCGGCGGCGTGCAAGACATCTTCGCTCAGCTGATCGGCCGCTTTTTCGGGAGGAATTCCCGCTTGCTCGGCCCTCGTGAAAACCTGGGTCAACCGATCGGCTATCCCCTCGATTTTCTTGTCCCGCCCGGCCGGGGTCAGCCCGGCCAGCGGGGCGGCGATCGCGATGACGCCGCCCGCGTTGATCACGTAGTCCGGGGCAAAAAGGATGCCTCTTTTCGCCAGCGCATCGCCCGCAGCCACAGATGACAGCTGGTTGTTCGCCGAGCCCGCCACGACCGCGCAACGAAGCTCCCGAATGGTCTGCTGGTTCAGTATCCCGCCCATCGCGCAGGGGGCGAACAGGTCGCACTTCGTTTTGTGAATATCCTCGGGAGAGACCGCCTCGGCGGAGAATCTTTTCACCGCCTCCCCGGCCCGCTCTTCGCACGGATCGCCCACCACGAGCTGCACCCCTCCCCGGTGAAGGGCCTCGGCGAGATTCATTCCGACGGCGCCCACGCCCTGCACGGCCACCCGGACGCCTTCCAGCGAACCATCGCCATACCGCCACTTGAGCGCCGCGCGGATTCCGGCCAGGACACCCCGTGCGGTATGGGGAGCGGGATCTCCCAGCCCCCCGGAGGAGGCGCTTCGTCCCATGACGTGACGGGTCGCCCGAGCGATCTCGTCCATATCTTCCGGTGTCGTTCCCATGTCCTCGCCCGCGATGTAGCGGCCCCCGAAACTCTCCAAACAGGCACCGAACGCCCGCCACAATTCCGGGCTCTTGTCCCGGGCCGGGTCGCCAATGATAACGCTCTTCCCGCCTCCGACCGGAAGCCCCGCCGCCGCAGCCTTGTAGGTCATCGCGCGCGAAAGCTGCAGGACATCCTTCAGGGCTTCGCCCTCGGTCGCGTAGGGGTGCATGCGCACGCCACCCATCGACGGGCCGAGCACCGTGCTGTGAACGGCGATACAGGCCTTCAGACCCGTATCCGTGTCGCAAAAAGAAGCGATCCGCTCGTAGCCGGGCATCTGAATCGTCCGGGCTTTCATGGGGGAATCTCCGTCTCACCTGCGAAAAGCATGAATAAGCACACTTTCGTCCCTGTGGATCTTAACGAATCTTTCGCGCATATGGATGAGGAAAATTCCGCATTCCGGCGAAGAAATCGGAGAGGCCCTTCGGCGCGAACCTTCAAGCGGCCGAATTGTTCCATTAATCCAATGACGCCTGGCCAAGGCGGAATTTTCGGGCGGCGATATTCACATCAAGTTGATCCCGGAAAGACGATAGCCGATGATGTATACATGCCACGCTGGTTTCATATTGAAATGGAGAGGATTCGTGCCCGGAAAAAGATGGTTTTCTCTTACGCCCATGATTCTCATTGCCGCCCTGATCATCGCCGTTCACTTCTCCCTTCCCCCCGCGAAAGGAATTGACCTGAAAAACATCCTGGGAATGTGGGAAGGGGAGTTTACAGGGAAGGATTCATCGAAAATTTTTCCGATTCGGGTCATCTTCCACGAAGACGGCTCCTATCAATACGATTCCGCCTATAAAACCACGAAGGGCATCGTCAAATTAAAGAAAGGGAAGATCCATTTACTCTGGGACGGTTGGGAGGGAATGACGTTTTCCCTCCGGCAGGAAAAGGGCAGGCAGATGCTCTTCAACGAAAATCCGGGGTTTGGAATATACCGGCTTGGCCGGGTGAAGTAATTCGACCCGCGTCATGCCGGCTTCCCTCTCCATCGTTGCGCCGCTCCGATAGAACTCCCTGAGCCATCGCGAACCTGCTCCAGTTTTTTCCCGGTTTTCATGCGTACCTCCCGGCGGGCGGCGAGAACCCCGCTGGTACGGCCACCCTCTCATTGTTTCCATCCACCATTCGGACTAAAATTCCCGCTTCAATCCTTTCAGATCATGGTGGAGCCATCACAAATGGCCGAAATTCGTGTACTTTCGCCCTGCGGCGTGATCGGCTCGGGCTTTCCGGAGTCCTCATTCGAGCGCGGCCTCTCGCTCAGGCCCCACGTCATCGCCTGTGACGGCGGCTCAACCGACATGGGCCCCGCCTCCCTCGGGGCCGGAACGCCGCATTTCTCACGCTCGGCCACCAAGCGCGACCTTCGCCTGATGCTCCTCGGGCGCGAACGGTTGGGGGTTCCCCTCATCATCGGCTCGTGCGGCACGGGGGGCGGGAGCGCCGGACTGAACTGGATGAAGGAGATCTGTCTCGAAATTGCGCGTGAGGAAAACCTGCGCTTCCGGCTGGGGCTGGTCGAGAGCGAGCAAGACAAGAGCTATCTCAAGAAACGCTTCCGGGAGGGGCGTATCAAGCCGCTCGACCCGGCGCCGGAGATCGACGAGAAGGTCATCGACCGTAGCGCCCACATCGTCGGGATGATGGGGGACGAGCCGATCACCGAGGCCTTGAACGAGGGGGCGGAAGTCGTCCTGACGGGACGGGCGTCGGACACTTCGATCTTCGCCTGCGTCCCGACCCGTCTCGGGGCCGGGCGGGGGATCGCCTGGCACGCCGCCAAGATTCTCGAGTGCGGGGCGGCCTGCGCGGTGACGAGAAAACGGCCCGACGGCGTATTCGCCTGGATCCGGGACGACCACTTCGCCGTCGAGCCGCTCGACCCGGAAATGCGCTGCTCGCCCCAGAGCGTCGCCTCCCATACCCTCTACGAAAATGCCGACCCCTTTCACATCACCGAGCCGGGTGGGGTTCTCGACACCACTAGCTCGACCTACGCCGCCGAGAGCGACCGCGCCGTCATCGTCAGGGGCTCGGAATATCACTTGGCCGACACCTACACCGTGAAGCTCGAGGGGGCCGAACTCGCGGGCTATCAGAGTGTGATCATCGGCGGCGTCCGCGACCCCTACATCATCCGCCAGCTCGATTCATGGCTGGCCGGCATGCGCGAGGGGTTTGCCTCCAGAGCCCGGGAAATTTTTCCGGATCGGAGCGGGGTTCCGGAATATGAACTCGTCATCCGCGTCTTCGGGCGCGACGCCGTGATGGGACCGCTGGAGCCTCGCGCCGATGAAGTGCCCCACGAGGTCGGGATTCTCTTTGAGGTCACGGCAGGGGATCAGGAAACGGCCCGCACGCTCGCCTCGACCCTGAGTCATTTCGCCGTCCACTACCCCATTCCGGAGTGGAGCGGGCTAATCTCGGGCCTCGCCTTTCCCTTCGCCCCGGCGGAGCTGGACAAGGGCCCCGTCTACCGCTTCAACATGAACCACGTCGTCCTGCCGGATAACCCCTGCGAGATGTTCCCGATCGAATGCCGGGAGGTGGCGGGCTGATGACGACGCTGGGAGAGCTCGCGAAGCTGATCCGCTCGAAAAACGCGGGGCCGTTCAACCTCACCTTCGACATCATGTTCGGAGAGGAAGAGACCTACCGGAGGGTGATCGGCTCTGGCGCCATCACCAAAGAAACATTCGGCCGGATCTACAACATACCGGAAGAGAAGATCCTCCTCGTTCACCACGACGCCGCGCGGGCGATCAAGATATCCATCCCGCGGCCGTTCTTTTCGGCTGATCTGGGGGACTCGGATTGCTACGGGGGTCAGCAGTTCGGCCCCCTGGTCGATATGGAAATACCCGAACCGTAATTTTTCAGTTGGAAGTCATCAACGAAGGGGGAAAACCATTGCAAGATTCAGGTAACGGCTCGTACGACATCGTCGTCGTCGGCGCGGGGAACGCGGCGATCACGGCCGCCCTCGCGGCCCATGCGGAGGGCGCCAGTGTCGCCGTCCTGGAAAAGGCCGACAAGGCGCTCCGGGGCGGAAACACGCGCTTCACCGGCGGCATTTACCGGCACACCTACACGAGCGTGGGGGACCTCCTTCCCATCGTCAAGGACAACGACAACGCGGACGACGTCATCATCAGCCCCTACACGCGCAACGATTATCTCGCCGACATGGCCCGAGTGACGGGCGGGCGCTCCGACCCCGAGCTCACCGATGTGCTGATCGATCGCTCCTACGAGACCGTCCGCTGGATGGCCGACCTCGGCGTTCCTTTCGAGTTCAGCCGGGTGGTCGGCGGCGTGAGCGGCTCCGAAAAAGTCACGCTCGCCCCGGGCGGTGCCATCCGCAGCCTGCACGAGGGCGTGGGCCTCTCAACCAACCTGTTCCGCCTGCTGGACGAGGTGGGGATCCCGGTCTTCTACGAAACGCGGGGGTACCGCATCGTGACCGACGACAGGGGAAAGGTGGCGGGCGTCGAGGTGAGAGGGCCCGAAGGCGGGCGGACGATCCGCTGCCGGGCGCTGGTGATCGGAAGCGGGGGCTTTCAGGCCAGTCCCCATCTTAGAACCTCCTACCTCGGCCCGGACTGGAGCCTCGTCAAGGTGCGCGGCACCCGTTTCAACACCGGCGATCTGATACGGGCCGCCATCGACATCGGCGCGCAGAGCTACGGCGAGTGGTCAGGCTGCCACGCGACGCCCATCGACGCCGACTCCCCGACCTACGGCGATCTCAAGCTCACCGACAAGACGAACCGGCTCTCCTACCTCTACGGTGTGATGCTGAATCTCGAAGGCGAGCGCTTCGTCGACGAGGGTGAGGATCTCGTTCTCTACACCTACGCCAAGATGGGCCGGGAAATTCTCAAGCAGCGAAACGCGGTGACGTTTCAGGTCTTCGATCAGAAAACGGTGCCGCTGCTCGAGCCCCGCTACAGCACCGGGGTTCCCATCGAGGCGGACACTATCGAAGAGCTGGCCGACAAGGTGGAGGATAAGTACGGGCGCATGGGCTTCGGCAAGGCGAAATTCACCCAGTCCCTCCACGATTTCAACGCCTCGGTGCAGGATGGCGAGTTCGACCCGACGCGGAAGGACGGAAAGGCCACGAAGGGACTGAATCCGGAGAAGACAAACTGGGCCGTTAAGATCGACGAGCCGCCCTACGTCGTCTACGGTGTCTCCCTCGGGATCACCTTCACCTTCGGCGGGGTGCGCATCAACCCGAACGCCGAGGTGGTGGATCATCTGGAACGGCCGATCCCCGGCCTGTTCGCAACGGGCGAGGCCACGGGCGGGTTTTTCTACATCAACTACCCCGGCGGGGCGGGGCTGATGCGCGGGGCCGTCTTCGGCCGGATAGGCGGGACCAACGCGGCGGTCTACGCCCGGGAAGGCTGATTTTTCCCCGGCAAATTTTGGAGACATCTCCGATGGAAACGATGAGCGACAGGCTGTCCGTTTTCGCCGCGAACCTGAAGTACGAAGACATCCCGGCGCAGGTGGTCGAGAAGGCCAAGCTGCACCTTCTCGATGCGCTGGGCATCGGCCTCGCCTCCACCAAAGAACCCTACGTGGAGGGGATCGTCGCCCTCGTCCGCGACTGGGGCGGAAATCCGGGCGCGACGCTCTGGCGCTACGGGGACCGGCTCCCGGCGGCGCACGCCGCTCTCGCCAACGGCAGCCTCGTGCATGGCATCGACTTCGACGACACCCACACAGACTCCATCACGCACGTCAGCGCCTGCGTTGTGCCAACCGCCCTCGCGGCGGGCGAGGCGAACGGCGCGAGCGGCAGGGAGATCCTCGCGGCAATGGTGGCAGGCTATGAAGTGATCGCCCGAGTGGGCAGCGCGCTCCGGGGCGGTTTTCACGAGAAGGGCTATCACGCCACGCCCATCTGCGGCGCATTCGGCGCGGCCGTCATCGCGGGCAAACTCATGGGCCTCGCTCCGGAAGCCATCGCGAACGCGCTCGGCACGGTGGGAAGCCAGGCGGCGGGGATTCAGGAATTTCTCGACGACGGCAGCTGGGTGAAGCGGTTTCATCCGGGGTGGGCGTGTCATTCCGGCATCACGGCGGCCCAGCTCGGCGGCTACGGCTTTCTCGGCCCGCGCAAAGTGTTTGAGGGCCGATTCGGCCTCTACGCCACCCACAATCAGGATCGGGAATACGACCCGGAAATCCTCGGCGGGGGGCTGGGGGAGCGGTGGGAGACGCTTCAGATATCCTTCAAACCCTACCCGTGCTGCCATTTCAATCACGCGACGATGGACGCGGCGAAAAACCTGTTGCAGGAAGTCGGGGCCGCTCCCGAGGAGGTCGCATCCATCGAAGCGGTCGTACCCGAGCCGATCGTCCACATCGTCTGCGAGCCGATTGCGCATAAACAACGGCCCAACACGCAGTACGCCGCGCTGTTCAGCCTGCCCTATTGCCTCGCCGTCAACGCGGTCAAGGGGCGGGCCACGCTGGACGATTTCGAGGAAAAAAATCTGAACGACGAGCGGGTGCTAGACCTCGCGGCCAAGGTGAGCTTCAAAGGCGTTCCCTCCGATCGCTTCCCGCAATACCTGCACGGCGGCGTCCGCATGACGCTGGCCGATGGGCGCTCGTTCGAGCGCGATGAGCCCGTGAACTGGGGAAATCCCGAAAACCCCATGAAGCGGGAGGACGTGGCAGGCAAGTTCCGCCGGAACGCCGGACGGGTGATGCCCGAGGACAAGCTCGGCGAGCTCGTCACAGCCGTTTTCGATCTGGACACAGAGGCGAGCGCAGAAAAACTCGTCGCGGCGTGTTGCGAAGGGTAGAACTTCTCCGGGTCTTTAGAAAATTCCCCGCGTGTCACGCTCGGCCCGGACAAGCTTATTCGGTTCCACCGGAACGTTGAGGCCGGAAAGTTCGCCTGCCCTAAGCTTCGGTAGCCGCTGGACGGTATCGAGAAAGCGCTCTCTTTCCACGGGCAAAACGACATCTTCCGCCAGCGCCGTGAATTTACGGATGTAGTCCTCCCGGCCGAACGGCCGCGCCCCCGACGGATGGGCGTTCGCGACGGCGAGCTCGTCCACCCGCCTTTCCCCGTTTCGGAAAACGATCTCGGCGCGCGCACCGAAGGCCTTCTCTTTCGGGTCGGTGAGGTGGTAGCGCCGGGTCCATTCGGGGTCCTCCACCGTCCGGATTTTTTTCCAGAGCGCCACCGTGTCCGGCCGGGCGGCGCGTTCGGGGTCATAGCTCCGGACGTGATGCCAGCTTCCGTCCTGAAGGGCGACGGCAAAGATGTACATGGCGCTGTGATCCAGCGTCTCGCGGGAGGCCTTTGGGTCCATCTTCTGGGGATCGTTCGCGCCGGTGCCGATGACGCTGTGAGTGTGGTGGCTGGTGTGGAGGGTGACGCTTTCGACTTCATCCGGATCGGTGATTTTCGTCCGAAGCCGGAACGCGAGGTCGATCAGGGCCTGCCCCTGATATTCGGCCGAATGCTCCTTGGTGTAGGAATCGAGTATGGCACGCTTCGCCTCCCTCGGCTCCGGCAGGGGAACTTCGTAAACCGCGTCCTTCCCGCCGAGCAGCCACGCGATGACGCTGTCCTCTCCCTCGTAGATCGGCGAGGGGCTCCCCTCCCCGCGCATGGCCCGGTCCACCGCCTCGACGGCCAGCTTCCCGGCGTGAGCGGGGGCGTAGGCCTTCCAGCTCGATATCTCGCCCTTGCGGGACTGCCGCGTCGTGCAGGTGACGTGAAGGACCTGCTGGACCGCCTGATAGATCACCTCCGCCTCCAGACCGAGGAGCGCGCCGATCCCGGCGGCAGCGGAGGGGCCGAGGTGGGCGATGTGATCGATCTTGTGCTCGTGCAGGCAGATGCCCTTCATGAGATCGATCTGGATTTCGTATCCCACCGCGATTCCACGGATGAGATCCGCGCCGTTTCTGCCACACTGCTGGGCGGCAGCAAGTATTGGGGGGATGTTGTCGCCCGGATGCCCGAAATCTTTGCCCAGATAGGTGTCGTGAAAGTCCAGCTCCCGGACGGCGGTTCCATTCGCCCAGGCCGCCCACTCCGCGCTGAACGCCTGATCGTCGAGAAGGCCGAACAGCGCCGCGCCGCCCGGCCGGGGATGGGCGAGCGCCTGCGAGCGCGCGTTGGCAACCGCCCCCCGGTTGATGGCGGCGAGGGCGACGCCTGCGTTGTCGATGATCCGGTTGATCACCATTCCGGCGACATCGGTATCGTCCGGCGCGGGGTCGGCGGCGGCTTCGGCGATCTTCCACGCCAGCTGCCCTTCTTTCGGGAGCGATTCCTTCGAGGAATATACTCGCACGGTGTGCGTTTGCATCTGCCCGCCTTCGCATCGAGAGAGCCGGTTGTCCATTGAACCAGGGACGAAAATAGCTTGAGGCGGGCGCGGGAAAATACGTAGCGGCGTGTTGCAGGGATTAAGGCTTATTCAATTCTTCAGAAGATGCCACGCTCGTCGCGCTCGGCGATCCCCATTCCCTTGTGCGAAAAGCCCCTCTCCCGGCCGATGTCATACATTGACCCGCCCGCCGCGTAACACAGGAAATCGATCAACAATTGTCGTTCTCGGACAATGCCATCATCACCCCCATTCTGCCAGAAACGACCCGGGTCCGCATCGCCCGCCAAGCGCGGCAGGACATTGCGACCACGGCGCTGATCGCATCATGACCTCCAAGCCGCCCGCAAGAAATTTTCCGATATTGCATGCCTTTCATCGACGTTAAATAAACATGAACTCCGCCAATTTTTCCGGCGCTGAAAGCGTTGGGAAATGTCCAGACGGCAAGTCATGAACCGATTCAACTTTCCAGTTGGCGATCATCTCATTTTGCAATGCAGGGGAAGTGATTTTATCGATAGCAGTGCGAATGTAAGTTTTTGACACAGATCCAAATCTTTCATCGCTCACGACCATCTTTGCCATAAATGGCTCAGTGGCTTGCCGCTCGGCCATCAGTGGCAAGGCATGCCGAATATCTTTTTCTTCGACGTCATGAAAAGCAATGTTACGCCATGTTTGCGCCGAAACAGTGGCATAACTTTGATCCTCCGAAAACATGATTTCAGGAAGAAATTCACCGTCGAGATCTCTTTTCATCGCCTCGAATACACAGTCACCGTTTTTCAGAAGAAAAGCGGCAACGTAGATAAGTTTTTCCATTTTCTCCGGCATAAGCTCAGCTACCTGAGAAATGACTGCACCCGCCAAGCTGTGACCGACTAAAATAACTTTGTGGTCAAGCTGTTGAATCGTGTCCACTACGCTTTGTACATAGTTCGCCATGGTCACTTGCGGAATAGCTCGTTTATTGCCGTAGCTGCCAGCCAGATCAATGGCCGTTGCCGCATGACCTTGTTTTTCCAAAGCAGGTGAGGTGTTTTCCCAGGTCCACGATCCTTCCCACGCACCGTGTATCAAAATATAGTGATTCATTTCTTCCTCCGTTCGGGACTGTACGGTCCTTATCTAGTTGACAAGAGGGTCTTACCTAAAAACCCCTGGAACTGTGACGATATCCGTCTATCGCTCGTCACCTCTCTCGACTTTCCCCCGCGGTTCGCAGGGGGAAGTCTCAGCCGGGCGCAAGCTCAGACAAAAAATGGCGAATGCAATTGCCTGCTCGCCACTTCCACTGGACTTGCATCGAAGATGCGGGTGT
>CAMYJL010000018.1 GCA_947258645.1 uncultured Nitrospinota bacterium | reverse complement strand
AATTCGTTGCAATGCGGGCATTCGCTGGGGTGGACGTTCTTTCTGGCTTTTTCGGCGTTCATGAGATTGATCTCCTTTGGCCAGGGAATGTCTGATGGTGTCCGTTTCGGGGTCAGTAAAAAAACATTTATTCATGATTATATCGTACATATATAAATCTTTATTTATGCAATCCTGTCGAAAAAGTCAAGGATAAAAAATATATATACATAATTATTTTAATCAAGATTTATTTTAATGGCGTAAATATTTGGTTTAAATGGTTTTATGGGTGGGTCCGGGAGTTTGGAGGGGCGTCCGGGGGTGTTACCCCTTCACGACGACCATGGTCATATCGTCGGTCTGAACGCCCTCGCCGCGGAAGGCGGCGAGGGTGTCGCTGATGGCCGCGCAGATGTCGGCGGCGGATTGGCTGGCGTAGTCGCGGACGATGGCGCAGGCCGCCTCTTTTCCGAACATCTCGCCCTCGGCGTTTCGGGTGTCCCAGATGCCGTCGGTGCCGATGAGGAGGATTTGCCCCTCGAAGCCGCCCTCGAGAGAGAATTCGCGGTAGGTCCAGTCGGGCCGGATCCCGAGGGGAATGTCGGCCGCCTTGATCTCCTTGAACGTGCCCGCCGCGGGGTTGTAGAGGATCGCCGCGTCGTGGCCGGCGTTGACCCAGTGCACCTCGCGCGTTTCGCACTCAATCACGAGATAAAACATGGTCATGAAGCGGCCGTGGCGCGTATCGGGGACAAGCTGGCGGTTGATGTCGCCGATGTGCTTGGCGATGCGGCCGGGCCGGGTCACCTGGTTGCGGAGGAGGGCCCGGGCGGTAGCCATGAGAAGGGCCGGGGCGATCCCGTGGCCGCTGACGTCCCCGACGGCGATGCCGAGGCAGTTTTTCTCGAGGCCGGAAAGGTCGATGAAGTCGTAGTAGTCGCCGCCTGTGGCGTCGCTGTACGTACTGTGGCCCGCGATGTCGAAGCCGGGGAAGCGGGGCGCTTCGGCGGGCAGGAGGCTCTGCTGCACCTCGCGCGCCATGGACATGGAATGGTGCATCTGGATGCGGTCTTCGAGCTGGGGGACCATCGCGTTGAATGCCTCGCCGAGTTCTCCCATCTCGTCGCGCGTCCGGATGTCGACGCGGGTCTTGAAGTCGCCGGCAGCGACTCTCTGGGCGGCGGCGGCCAGCTCGTCGATGGGCGCCGTCACCGTTCGCGAGCTGAAGACGGCGACCGCCGCGACGAGAGAGATCATCAGCAGGGACATGATCGCGGCGAGCGCCATGCGGTTCCAGGTCTCGAACTGGACGATGGTTTCGAGCTGGCTGAACTGGGCGGTGACGTTTTCAAACGGAACGACGAAAAACAGATAGTTTCCGAGGTTGTCGATGGCTTCGTAGGCCCAGAAGGAGTCGCGGCCGCCGAACGGCATGCGCACCAGCCCCGAGCCGCCCCGGCCCATGTCCGCGAGGAGTTTGTTCATCCGCTCCCCGTCGCCCGATTTGAGCCAATCCAGCTTGAGGTCGGTCTCCCAGTCGCTGTTCTGGGTGAGGTAGCTGCGGTGGGCGATGATGCGGATTCCTTTTTCGCCCGCCTTACCACGGGGGTGCAATCCGGTCAGAAAGGTCTGGACGTTCTCGGAAAGCGCAGAGCGCGCGCGGATTTTCCGGAGGACCGAGAGGATCTCGACGTCAATGGCGGTGACGCCGGCGAAGGAGCGATCCGGCCGCCGGATGGGCATTGAGGCGGTCATGGTGAGCTTCCGCGTGGAGGCGTCCACGTAGGGGGGGGTCCAAACCAGCTTGCCGGCGGACTTCGCGTTTCGGTACCAGGGCCGGTTGCGGGCGTCGTAGGTGGCGGGATATCCGCCGTGTCCCGGGTAGGAGGAATGAACGCCCGTCTCGAGGCTCGTGTATTGCCAGTAAAAAAGGTCGGAGTGGGCTTTATAGAGATCGCGGTAGGTGGCGGTCATCCGGGAGAGGCGCGCGATGTCCTTCCCGGCGGATTTCGCGGCGACGCCGGGGGCCAGGCGAATCACCTGTTCGCCATATGAGACGGACAGGGGAGAGGATGGGCTGTCCTTGTTCGTCCGGAGGTGTTTCGGGGAGGGCATGATGCCGGGCGGTGGGTTTTCACCCGAATCGTAGCGGTGGTCGAAGTACACCCGGGGAGAAAGGGGCGGGGGCGCGGCGAGGTATCTTTCGGCTTCGAGCGCCTGAATTTTAAGAGATAATTCCACCAGGCCTTTTTGCTGGTGAATGATGGCCGCGCTTTGCCGAGTCAGTTGCCGGAGCTGGCTGGAGAAGCGGTTGATGACGATTTCGTTCCCGCGGGAGGTCAGCCGGAGGGCGAGATTCCGCGCGTTGCGGAAATCGTAGAGGCCGACTATCAGCAGAGGCAGGAGTGATATGGCCAGCAGCAAGACAAGAAGTTTCCGGCGAATCCGCATCTTCCCCCGCTTCCGCTTTTCCGGCAGGTGGCGCAATCCAGCCTGCGTATTTCATTCTAGCAGGAGCAGGGCCGCGTCTCGACCCCGGAAGGGGGGCGAAGCGAGGATGATTCAGGTATGTCCCCCGCGCTATTTCTTTTTGGCGAGGAGCGAATCAATCGCTGCCTTGAACCTGGCGTAGGGGTGAGCTCCCACAATTCGGTCGATGGATTTGACATCCCCGCCGTTCGGCGCCGTGTACCCGAGGAAGAAAGTGGGCGTCCCCCGGACGGCGGCCTTCTGGCCCTCGGCCCTGTCCTCCCCCACTTCGGCGGCCGTTTCGCCGCTGTCGAGGCATTTGTTGAATTTCGCCATGTCGAGGTTGAGAGTCTGGGCGAACTTTTTCAGCTGGGAGAGGGGCAGGGAGCTCCGATTCTGGAACAGGATGTCGTGGAACTTCCAGTATTGATTCTGCCTTCCTGCGCAGTTGGCGGCCTCGTGGGCCTTCGGTGCCTGAGGATGAAGCTGGGGAATGGGAAAGTCGCGGAAGACATATTTCAGTTTTCCGGTGCGGATGTACTTTTCTTCCAGCCGGGGCAGGGTGTTCTTGACGTGCCGGGCACAGAAGGGGCACTGGTAATCCGAGAACTCGATCAGGGTGAGTTTGGCGTTCTCGTTTCCCTTGTAGGGCTTTCCCTTGACGCTGAGGACGACGTTTTGAGGCAGCGGCGGACGCCGCCTCAGCGGCGGGACCCGCCTGGCGCGCTTCTTGAGGGCGTCGAGTTCTTTCAGAATCTCACGCTGGTTCTTCTTAAGCGACTCGATCTCTTTTTTCAGGTTCTCGATTTCATCGCCGGATTGCGCATGGGCGCCGGGGATCGCCGTCAGGAAGATAAAGAAAAGGAAAAAAAGGACTTTGACGATATTCAAGGTTTCCGCTCCTTTCCAGGTCGAGCCTGTTTTCACGCCGCTGGTTGCCGAAGGGGTGATTATCGCGGTTTTGGGTTGCCGGGTAAATCGCTTTTAGCTGGATGGAATAGGGAAGTTCCGTCGCCGGAATCTAGGCGCCGCTCTCGGAATCCTTCAAGGCATTTTGCAGGACGCGCTGCGCCAGCTGGGCGCAATGACGCTTGTGAGTGGGCAGCCCCCCCACACTGGCGGCGATGTCTTCGTGGGTGATTTCCCGGAGCTCTTCGGCGGTTTTTCCGATAACGAGATCGGTCAATGAACTCATGGAGGCCGTAATGGCGCCGCACCCGAGAATCTCCATTTTGGCGTCGCTCACGATGCCGCCGTCAAACTTGATATAAAGGGTGACTTCATCTCCGCAGGCGGGATTGGTGCCCTGCCCGACGCCATCCGCGTCTTCGATGGCGCCGATGTTGTGCGGATCCGCGATGTGCGCCAACACGGTTTCGTTGTAGTGGTAGTCGTCTCGCGCCATTTTTTTTCTTATGGGTCGGGAGTTGTCCGGGCGCGGGGAGCCATCGCGCGCACCCGCTCCACGGCTTCGGGCAGTACCGCCATCACCCGGTTGATATCTTCTTCCGTGTTGCCCCAGCCCAGGCTGAAGCGAAGCGAACCCTTGACGGCAGCGTCGGGAAGGGCCATGGCGAGCAGGACGTGGCTCGGCTCGGTCGATCCCGCGCTGCAGGCGGAGCCGGTGCTCACGGCGATTCCTTCGAGGTCGAGGCGGATGAGAAGGGTTTCGCCCTCAGCGCCGAGGAAACCCAGATTGGAAGTCCCCGGAAGGCGGTGTGCCGGGTCGCCGTTCACGACGACATCCGGGATGCGCTCGCAGATCTCGTTTTCCAGCCGGTCGCGCAGCGCGGCGCGGGCCTGCGCAGCGGCGGGCGCCTCCACCCGCGCGAGGCGGCAGGCCTCGCCCAGCGCGACGATACCGGAGACGTTTTCCGTCCCCGAGCGCAGGTTCTGCTCCTGCCCCCCGCCCGTGATGAGCGAATCCAGGCGGGTTCCTTTCCGGACATAGAGAAAGCCCGCGCCTTTCCAGCCGTTGAACTTGTGTCCGGTGGCGGCGAGGAGCGTGATTCCTGCGGCCTCGACGTCGATCGGCAGCTTTCCCACCGCCTGAACGGCGTCGGTGTGGAATGGGACTCCCCGTTCCCGGCATATGGCGGCGATCTCCTCGACGGGCTGAACGGTGCCCACCTCGTTGTTCGCCCACATCACCGAGACGAGGCGCGTGTCGGGCCGGATGGCGTCGGCCACATCGCCGGCGGAGACACGGCCCTTCCCGTTTGGAGGGACGCGCGTGATTTCGACGCCGGCCTCCTCGAGGGCCTTGCAGGTGTCGAGAACGGCGGGATGCTCAATCGCCGTCGTGACGATGTGACCCGTCCCGCCCGCGGCGGCGATGACCCCGCGAAGCGCCCAGTTATCGCTCTCGGTGCCGCCCGAGGTGAAGATGATCTCCTCGGGCTCCGCCGCTCCGATGAGCGCGGCGGCCTCCCGCCGGGCGTTTTCGACGGCGGCGCGCGCCTCGCGGCCGAAGCGGTGGATGCTGTTCGGGTTCCCGAAGGTAGCGGTGAGGTAGGGCCGCGCCGAATCGGCTACCTCAGGCCGAACGGGCGATGTGGCGTTATGATCGAGGTAGATGGTTTCCACGGGGTCAGGGCCTGTTACGGGGGTTCGCTTCCCGGTAGAACTCGAGTTCGCGCTCGAGCTCGGCGATGCGCAGGTTCAGCGCCTGAAGGGCCGACTCGATGGGATCGGGGAGCTTGTCGTGCTCGAATGCGACCGGTGTTTCGGGATCGTCCGTCGCTTCCCCGTTCCGGTAGACGACCCGGCCCGGAACGCCGACCACGGTGGAGCCCGGCGGCACGTCGGCGATGACGACCGATGCGGCGCCGATGCGGCTTCCCGCCCCGATGGTGTGCGGGCCCAGAATCTTCGCCCCGACACCGACCATGACGCCGTCCTCGAGGGTGGGGTGGCGCTTTCCCTTATGGAGGCTTACCCCGCCGAGCGTCACGCCCTGGTAGAGCGTGCAGCCTCGCCCGATGACAGTGGTCTCGCCGATGACGACGCCCATGCCGTGGTCGATGAAGAAGTTCTCGCCGATGGTGGCGCCCGGGTGAATTTCGATGCCGGTCAGAAACCGGCCGATATGGCTGAGCCAGCGCGCGGTGAGATAGAACTTCCGCTTCCAGAGGAAATGGGCGGCTCTGTGCATAAAGATGGCGTGGAACCCCGGATAGCAGAGGAAAACCTCCGCCACCGATCGCGACGCGGGGTCGCGGTCCATGACGGCCTTGATGTCCCGGCGCATTAGCCGGACCGCGAGCCGAATGTTATGTACCAACCCTCGCATGGAAGGGTCTCCAGAAGGCGGGCGAGCCCGCCGGATGGCCGAATATAAAAAGGCGGCGCGAAAGCCACCTTGAGGATCAGGGCGCCATTCGCGCAGGAAGGGTGGGTAATTGGCCCGTATCAGTACCTTCCCTCGAAATAATCTTTCAGAATTTGCCCGTGATCGAAGGCCAGGGGGGAGGGAAGCGACTCCCGGGCGAATACGCCCGCCCGCCGGGCGTCGTCCCGGCCCTCGAGTTCGCCCCCCACCGCGTGGGCGATGAAGACGAGCGTCGCGTTGTGCTGGCGGGCGTCCCGCGCCGGGTCGCTGTAGGCGTGAAACTGGCGGACCAGCTCGATATCGAGGGAGGTCTCTTCTTTGGCCTCGCGTATGGCGGCATTTTCGAGACTTTCCCCGTAGTCCACGAATCCCCCCGGAAGAGCCCACCCTGAAGGCGGGTTTTTCCGCTCGATGAGGACGATCCCGCCCTCCGTTTCGATGATGAGGTCCACCGTCAGATAGGGGGTTCTCAGCTCAGTCAAATGTCCTCTTCCTTATCTCCCGGTCCTCCTGTGACAGGGGCCGGGCGGGTCCGTATAATGGCCCCGTTTCCCGAAAACCTGTGATTTTCGGCAGATCCCCTCAGGCGGGATGCGGTTTCCCTTTTCGGGGGGACCGGAAATCGATTCTTTAGAGGCAGGCACCCATGATCAAGTTCAACATGGCGCCCACGGCCCATCGTATCGTCGATCAGGTCCTCGATGTAAAGCCGGGCGAGCTGGCCCTGCTCGTGGCGGATTCCGACCGCTCTCCCGCCATCACCGAGGCCATGGCCCACGCCCTGAGCGGCGCGGGCGCGGAGCTCACGGTCATGCACATGGCGCCTCACCAGATGGGCGGAATTGATCCGCCCCCCCAGGTGGCCGCGGCCATGAACGCCTCGGACATCGTCGTCCTCCAGACGAGCTTCGCCACCGTCCACACCGACACCGTGCGAAACGCCCTGAAGCAGAATGCCCGTGTCCTCGACATGTGGGGATGGGAGGAGGAGATGATGGTGGCCGGGGGCGCGCTGGCCGACTACGACGAGGTCGAGCGCATCACGAAGCGCGTGACCGAGATTCTGACCAAAGCCAAAACGGGGCGGTTCACCACCCCGGAGGGGTGCGACATGAACTTCTCGCTTGAGGGGCGGACCTGCCATCCGCTCATTGGCGTGGCCCGGAACCCCGGCGAGTTCACCGCCTGTCCGGACGGCGAAGCGGCCATCAGCCCGCTCGAGGGCAGCGCCAGCGGCGTGATGGTGAATCCCTTCTCCATCGAGCGCAAGGATCTGGGGTTCGTCACCGAGCCGATACGGCTGGAGATCGAGAACGGCCAGGTCCGGTCCATCACGGGGAGCCCGGCTGCCGATCGGTTCTGGGCGCTTCTGGAAGAGTACGGCGACCTGGCGAAGAACGTCGCCGAGTTCGCGGTCGGCACCAATCCGGCCTCCCGAAAACGCGCCACCATGCGCGAGGCCAAGAAATCCTACGGAACCTGCCACATGGCCGTCGGGGACAGCGGGACGCTCGGTGGGTTCGTCGTCGCCCCCCTTCACGTCGATATGATCTTCGATAATCCAACGGTATGGGCGGACGATGTCGTCGTTGTGAAGGACGGCGAAATCGTGATATGAGGAGCGCGCCTGAACCATACCTTTTTCCCCCGAATATGGATGGGAATGGAACAGAAAACCTCCGCTAAAATTCTCAAGGGAAGGCCCGTCGCCAAAGAAGTGAGGGAAGAGTTGCGGGCGACGATCGAGAGGGGCATCGCCCGCACGGGCCGGGCGCCCGGTCTCGCCGTCGTCCTCGTGGGAGATAATCCCGCCTCTCAAGTCTACGTGCGGAACAAGGAGCGCGCCGCCGCGAAGCTGGGCATCCGGACCTTCGACCACCGGCTTCCCGCCGACGTGACGCAGGAGGCGCTTCTCGACCTCGTTGATCGGCTGAACGAAGATCCCGCCGTGCAGGGCGTCCTGATCCAGCTTCCGCTTCCCCCGCACATCAATGAAGAACAGGTGCTCTACGCGGTCACGCCGGAAAAAGACGTGGACGTTTTCCATCCCGACAATTTCGGAAAGCTCGCCCTCAGCGTGGGCACGCTCCGCCCCTGCACGCCCGGCGGCGTGCTCGAGCTGCTCAAGCGGAACGACATTGAGATCGACGGAAAGAACGTCGTCATCATCGGCGCGAGCAAGATCGTGGGGCTTCCCCTCTCGCTCATGTTCCTCTACGAGGGCGCGACGGTGACGCTGTGTCACATCAAGACAAGCGATGTGCCCGCCCTCACGCAGAAGGCAGACATCGTCGTCGCCGCCCTCGGGGTTCCGCGTTTTCTCAAGGCGGACATGGTGCGCGAGGGCGCTGTCGTCGTGGACGTGGGGATCAACCGCGGCGAGGACGGCCAGATCGTGGGCGACTGCGACTTCGACGATCTGATCGGCAAAGTCTCGGCCATCACACCCGTGCCGGGCGGGGTGGGCCCCATGACGGTGGCCATGCTCATGGTGAACACGGTGCAGGCCTACCGCCACCAGGTGCTCGGCGATCTGCCGAGCGAGGAGCTGAGGATGCTCGAGTGAGCGCCGACCTTCTCGGGCCCGCCGCTTCCGGCGCCGCTTCCGGCCCGGGTATGCCTGTCTATACCGTCTCCCAGCTCAACGCGCGCGCCAAAGGATTCCTGGAAGAGGAGTTCCGGGAAGTTCTCGTCGAGGGCGAGATTTCCTCCTGGCGGACATATCCGTCGGGCCATGCCTATTTCGACATCAAGGACGCGAACGCCAGGGTCGGCTCCGTTATGTTTTCGGGCCGGCGGCGTTTCCTGAAGTTTCAGCCCGAGGACGGCATGCGCGTTCTCGTCCGTTGCCGCGTGACGCTCTACGAGCGCGACGGGCGGTTTCAGCTTTCCGTCCTCTCGATGGAGCCGCTGGGGGAGGGCGCGCTCGAGGTGGCGTTCCGCCAGCTGATGGAGCGCCTGGAAAATGAGGGTCTTTTCGCGCCGGAGCGGAAGAAGCCGCTCCCTGAGCGCCCCCGGAGCCTCGCCCTGGTCACGAGCCGGGAGGGCGCGGCCCTGCGGGACATGCTCCGCGTCCTGAGCGAGCGGGCGCCGATTGTCCGGGTGGTGCTGGTGCATACGCTCGTGCAGGGAGAGGGCGCGGCCGCCTCGATCGCGGCGGCGATTCGCCGGGCCGATCGGGGTCTCCGGAAGCTGGGCCGGCCGGTGGACCTGATCATTGCCGGGCGCGGCGGGGGAAGCCGGGAAGACCTCTGGGCCTTTAACGAGGAGGTGGTGGTTCGCGCCATCGCCGAATGCGAGACGCCGGTGCTCTCCGCCGTGGGCCATGAGATCGACAGCTCCCTGAGCGATCTGGCCGCCGACGAGTCCGCGGCGACGCCGACGGCCGCCGCCGAGCGGGTGGCGCGGGGGTGGCAGGCGCTCTCGCGCGATCTGAACCGGCTGCCGGAGACGCTGGCACGGTTGGCGGAAAGCCGCATCGCCGATCTGGCTGCGATGCTCGACGCGCTGGCGGGAGAGCGGGCTTTCCAGCGGCCCGAGGAGGGGCTGGAAGCGGCCGCCCAGCGAGTGGACCGCCTGTTCGAGCGGATGTGGCGCGAGGCGCGGCACGCCGAGAGGGGGCGGATGAATCGCCTCCGCGCTATCGTGCCCCGGCTGGCCGCCGCCTCCCCGAAGGTGAGGGTCCGCCAAGGAGTGTCGGCGCTCTCGGAGATGTTGCGTCGGTTGAGGTCTTCCGAGGGGCGCGGACGGGAGCGGAAAGAATCGGCCCTTCTCGCCGCGGCGGGAAGGCTGGAAGCGGTCTCCCCGCTGGCCGTGCTGGCCCGGGGGTACAGCCTCACCTATAGAGATAAGGATGGCCTTTTGCTCCGCGAGGCCGCTCAGGCGAAGGTTGGCGAAAGGGTACGCGTGCGGCTCTCCCGGGGGGCGTTGCATTGCCGGGTCGAGGAGAGCCTGAAAGAAGGAGAGATCAGTTGAGTGCGGCGAAAAAATCCGCTTCAGGTCCAAAAGAACCCAAGAGTTTTGAGGAGGCGCTCGAGCGCCTTGAGGAGATCGTGGAAGAGCTCGAGGGTGGGGAGCCGCCTCTCGAAAAGGCTGTGGCCCTGTATGAAGAGGGGGTCCGTCTGTTCCGCTTCAGCCGGGAGCAGCTGGACGCGGCGCAAAAGCGCGTCGAGGAGCTTGCGGGCGAGGCCGAGGAGGCGCTTTCGCTTCATTCCTTCGAGGATGAAGAAGAGGACGAGGAAGAGTGAGCCCCGAAACCCCGAGCGTGGAAAAAGACGCCGCCGCGTATCTGAAAACGTGGGCCGCCCGCGTGGAAGCGGAGCTCGACCGGCGCGTTCCGGAGGAGGGGAGCGAGCCGCCCGAGATGTACCGGATCATGCGCTACAGCCTCTTCGCGGGAGGAAAGCGCCTGCGGCCGGTGCTCTTCGTGGCGGGATGTGATGCCGTGGGGGGGAACCCCGAGGCTCTACTGCCCGCCGCCTGCGCGCTGGAGTGCATTCACACCTACTCACTCATTCACGACGATCTGCCCGCCATGGACGACGACGATTTCCGGCGGGGAAAGCCGACCAGTCATAAAGTGTTCGGAGACGCCGCCGCCATCCTCGGCGGGGACGGGCTCCTCACCCTGGCCTTTCGCCTCATGGGCGATGAGTCGATGATCCGCGCCGCAGGGGCCGAGCGGGTGCTGGAAGGGGTCCGGATCTTGGCCGACGCGGCGGGGGCGGCGGGAATGGTGGGAGGACAGCTTCTGGACATCCGCGCGGGCGGGCAGGTGCGGCGCTCGGGCGAACTGGAAGATATCCACCGGCGCAAGACCGGGGCGATGATTCGCGCATCGGTCGTTCTGGGAGGGCTTCTGGGCGGCGGCGACCCCGGACAGCTCGATGCCCTTGCCCGCTACGGCGAGAGGGCGGGCCTGGCGTTTCAGATTGTCGATGACGTTCTCGACGTAGAGGGTGACGATACAACATTAGGAAAATCAACCGGTTCCGATGAGGCTCAGGAGAAGGCGACCTATCCGGCCCTGCACGGCCTGGAGGCCTCGAAAGAGATGGCCAAAGCCGCTGTTGAAGAGGCCCTCGCCGCCCTGTCGATCTTCCCCGAGGGTGCTCCCGCCCTGGCCTCCCTGGCCCGGTTTATCGTATTGCGGAGATTTTGAACTTCCACTAGCATAAAGTTCTTCGCCCTGTTTCGATGGGGGCCCACCTTTTCATAGAAGGGTCGAGAAGGGCCGCCGCCATTGATTTTGGCTGACCGAGAAGGAAACTGCTCCCGCAGATAACCATTATGGGTGAATTGCTCGACCGGATAGACAGTCCCCAGGATCTCAAGAAGCTCAGCGAAGAAGAGTTGCCCCAGGTCGTCAGCGAAGTAAGGGACCGGATTATCCAGGTCACCTCCAATACCGGCGGGCATCTGGGCGCCTCCCTCGGCGCTGCCGAGCTCGTCGTGGCCCTCCACTACCTCTACGACACCCCCCGCGACAAGCTGGTCTGGGACGTGGGCCATCAGGCTTACGGCCACAAGATACTCACGGGCCGGCGCGACCAGCTCGACACCCTCCGCCAGTGGGGGGGGATCGCCGGCTTTCCGGACAGGCGCGAGAGCGAGTACGACACCTTCAACGTCGCCCACGGCGGAACGTCCATCTCCGCCGCGCTGGGCATGGCCGCCGCGCGCGATCTCCAGGGCGACGACTACAACGTGGTCGCCATCATCGGCGACGGAAGCCTCACGGCGGGCATGGCCATGGAAGGTCTGAACAACGCCGGCGACGTGAAGCGCGATATCACCGTCATCCTCAACGACAACAAGATGGGAATTTCCAGAAACGTGGGCGCGATGTGCTCCTACCTCTCGCGCATCATGACGGGCGAGTGGGCCAACCGGGCGCGGCGGATGCGCGATGAGATTCAGAAGGTCATTTCACACCTTCCGCTGGGCGAGACTGCCGTGGCTCTGATGGACAGGGTCGAGGATTCCGTCAAGAACTTCATCGTCCCCGGCATATTGTTCGAGGAGCTGGGCTTCCGCTACATCGGCCCGGTGGACGGCCACCGCATCGACCTGCTCATCCCGACCCTTCGGAACGTCATGAAGATGAAGGGCCCCAATCTGGTCCACGTTATCACCCAGAAGGGCTACGGCTATCCGCACAGCGAAAAGGAGCCCATCACCTACCACGGCGTGACGAAGTTCGATCCCGAAACGGGCGTGTTCCGGAAAAAGGCCCCCGGCCCGCCGGGCTACTCCAAGGTGTTCACCGAGACCATGAGCAAGCTCAGCCGGAAGGACGAGAAGATCGTCGCGATCTCGGCGGCCATGCTCGAGGGAACGGCGCTGGTGAACTACCAGAAGGAGTTCCCGGACCGCTGCTTCGACGTGGGCATGTGCGAGCAGCATGCTGTGACCTTTGGGGCGGGAATGGCGCTCGAGGGCATGAAGCCCGTCGTCGCCATCTACAGTACGTTCCTCCAGCGGGCGTTCGATCAGATCATCCACGATGTCTGCCTGACGAATGTTCCCGTCGCCTTCGCGCTCGACCGGTCGGGTCTGGTCGGCGACGACGGCCCGACGCACCAGGGCGCCTTCGACATCGCCTACCTCAGGTGTTTGCCGAACATGGTGATCATGTCGCCCAAGGACGAGAACGAGCTTCAGCGGATGGTGCTCACCTCCATCGAATACGACGGCCCGGCGGCGGTGCGCTTCCCGCGCGGCGCGGGCGAGGGCGTCAAGATGGACGATGAAATCAAGCCCCTTCCCATCGGAAAAGCCGAGGTCCTCCGCGAGGGCGATGATGTCGGCCTCGTCGCGCTGGGCCCGATGGTGGGGCTCGCCATGGAGTCGGCGGAACAGCTCGCCGAGCTGCATCTCGGCGCGGCGGTGCTGAACCTCCGCTTCGTCAAGCCGATGGACGAGGAAAAAGTTGTCGATTTCGCCCGGCGCTGCAAGCGCATCGTAACCATCGAAGAGGGCACTCGGATGGGCGGCATGGGCTCCGCCGTCCTGGAGCTTCTGGCGGAGCGGGGCATCACCGATGTGCGCGTTACGCGGCTCGGCCTTCCGGATCGCTTCATCGAACACGGTGCCCCCCAGCTTCAGCGCGAGGATTGCGGCCTCACGCCCGGCGACATCACCCAGGCGGCGCGCGACCTGATCGAAGGTGCGGGCGGCGAGGAGCCTTCCACGATGACTGGGCATGCCAAAAAACCAGCGACTGGATAAACTTCTCGTTGAACGCGGCCTCGTTCCGAGCCGCGAGCGGGCGCAGCGGCTTATCCTCGCGGGCCGCGTATCCGTCGAGGGCTCTCTGGCCGACAAGGCGGGCGCCCTTTTTTCTTCCGAATCGAACATCTCCCTGCAGGAAGATCCCTGCCCTTATGTGAGCCGGGGCGGCCTCAAGCTCGCTGCGGCGCTCGACGCTTTCGGGATCGAGCTCGCGGGGCGCTTCTGCCTGGACGCCGGCTCCTCGACCGGCGGCTTCACCGACCTCATGCTCCAGCGCGGGGCGCGCCGCGTCGCCGCCGTTGACGTGGGAAAGGGCCAACTCGACTGGAAGCTCCGGAACGATCCCCGTGTTGTTGTGATCGAAGGCGAGAACATCCGCTACCTGAACCGCGAGAAGTTCATCCAGGCCGCCGGGGACGAGGCCCCCAATCTCGCCTCGGTCGATCTCTCGTTCATATCGGTGATCAAAGTCATCGAAGCGGTGCGGGCCCTGATGGCGGAAAAATCCGAGCTCGCTGTTCTCGTGAAGCCGCAGTTCGAGGCGGGAAAGGCTCAGGTCGGCAAGGGCGGGATCGTCCGCGACCCGGCGATTCACAGAGAAGTGCTCGGCTCCGTCTGGGACCGGCTTTCGGAAATGGGCATGGGGCCGGCCGGGGCGGTCGCGAGCCCGATCCGGGGTGCGAAGGGAAACCGGGAGTTTTTTCTCTACCTGAGGCCGGGCGATGCGGCGGGCGATCGAGACGCCTGCATCGAAGCGGCGCTGGCGGAGGAGAGCGCAGAGTAGCGTCCCGGGGTCATTTGGCCGGCGGGGTCGGGGCATCCGGCCTGCCGAGGCACTGCCGGTAGCCTGGCAGAAGCCGACGCGAACACATTTTGTAGTAGGAGCGGTCGGCGCGGCTCAGGTCCGAGCTCTGAAGCGCGCGGCTGATGCATGCCCCGTATTCCTTTTCGTAGCGCCGCTGGCAAATCTCCGCCATCGATTCGGCTATCGGCTCTCCCTTTTCGTTGTAGAGTCGCTTTTCCAGTTCTCCTCTCGTCTGCGCGGGGGCGGTGGCCGGAATGGAAAGAAGGGCCGCCGCGAGCGCGGCCCGGATCAAAAATTTCATCATGTCTGCCATCATCATCGTTCGGAAAAGAGATCAGCCGGGCGTGATGACGCCGTTCTCCATCCGGGGGACGACCCCGGTCCAGTCCATCTTTCCGCAAAAGTCGATGTCCGCGCCGAGACCCAGCCCGGCCAGATGTTTTCCCCACTGGGATTCCCGGAGCATTCCGGAATAATCCCCGTCGATGCTTTCCGCGACGCGAAGCGCGGCGCGGGCGGTGTCGGAAAGTTCTACGCCGTTTTTGCCGAGAATTTCCCGCACCCCCGCGATCAGTAGACCCGCGGCGGCGGTGTCTTCTCCGCAGTAGCCGCCCTCGCGCCCGGAGCAGGCGGCGAGGAGCGTCCGGTTTTTCCCGCGCCCAAGCTCTTCGGCTACCCGCCGCGCCGCCGCCGACATGTTGGCGAAGGAGACGATGAAAACGCTTCCGCATCCTCCGGCGGCCGCGAGGGTTTTCGTCCCGTTGCTCGTGGAGAGGACGAGGCGGCGCCCCCCGATCCGCTCGGGGGTGTATTCCAGCGGCGAGTTGCCGCCGTCGAATCCCTCGAGGGGTTTTGCGTCCTGCTCGCCGCCGAGGAGGGTGCTGTCCTCTCCGCTTTCGGCGCGGAGGGCGGCGGCTTTTTGGCGGGCGGCATCGGGAGAGGGGCAGGGATGGATACCGGCGCAGCCGTTTCCGAGGGCGGTCACGATGGTCGAGGTGGCGCGCAGGACATCGATAACGCCGCACACGACGTTTTCGGGGCCCGCCCCCCGTGCGCGCCCGGCGTCGATGAGGCGGACGGGCACTTCGGGATGGCTGAGCGCGACATCGCACCAGATCGGATCAGGCATGCTTTGTCTCCATCTTGTTTTTCATCGTGATCGTTCCAATTCCAACAGGTGCCGCTTCATCGGAAGACCACCCGCGTAGCCCCGGAGACCGCCGCCCGCTCCCATCAGCCTGTGGCAGGGAATGAGGGGGGGAAGCGGGTTGGCAGCCGAGGCGGCTCCCACGGCCCGCGCCGCGCGGGGGCGGCCGATCTCCCGGGCGATCTCGACGTAGCTCCGTGTTTCTCCCGGAGGGATCGCCGCGATGGCCCGCCAGACCATTTCCTGAAACGGCGTCCCGGAGAATTGATCCGTGAGGGGGGGAGGGGGAGCGTATCGCTCCCGGACGAGCAGCGCATCCAGCCAGTCCCGGACGGGAGCCAGGATGGGGTCGCTGCCGGAGGCGGAAACCAGCCTGGCCGAGGAATTCCCGCGCGCGGCCATTCGCTCTTTCAGCGCGCGGCGCCCTCCCCGCAGGGCGATGATGCAGAGTTCTTGCCCGGAGGCGGCCAGCGCCGCCGTTCCCCAAGGGTGGGAAAGCGTAAGACAGCGCACCTCCCGGACCTGACCAGCCGACGTATCTTCTCCGCCGCTTTCAACGCTTGGGGCCAATGGCGGCTCCTTTTCAGATAGAAAACATGTTCCCCGAGACTGTATGGGGTGAGGGGATCCGCCGTCAAAGGGCCGCCCAAGGGCCGGAATTCGGGCGTCTTGACAGGCCGCTTCCCGGCACAGATGATGCTCGCCATTCTGGAAACGAAAGGAGAAGTGGTGGCAAAGAAAGGGAAGAAACCGAAGAAAATTACCCATTCGCCCGAAGAGTTGAAACGTGCCCGCGGGGTGGCGGCCGGGCTCGAAGCGTCTTTCACGGATCCCCCTCCGCCGGCCGCGATGGCGCCCGCGCCCCTGCTGGACGAGATCGGGGAGATGGGAGAGGCCGGAGTGGCGGGCATGCTCGAACATCTGGCGGCGACAAATCCCGAGGGGCGGCTTCCGATGCTGCGCGCTTTTCGCGAGCTCAGGAATCCCGCCGCGGTTCCCGGCCTGTTGGCCCATGCGGTCGCCCTGCGGTGGTCGCCGGAGGAGCTTTTCGCGCTTCGGGAAACGGTACAGGCGCTCGATCCGAAGGCGGAGCTTCCGCTCGAACTGGACGGCGACGCGATCGCCCGGGTGCGGAAAGCGGCCGAACAGATGGGCGGCGGATCGTTTTCACTGGATGCGGCCGATGCGGCAATCGAGACGCTGGAGTCGCTTCCTCCCCGTCTTCAGGAGATGGCTTTGCGGCAGGGACTGGCCGGGGAAGACGCGGAATCCGCTCCGGGAGAGATGACGGAGAAGATGCTCCGGCTGGCCGAGGCCTACGCCGGGCGCGGCCTGGGCCCCCCGGTTGTGTTGATCGATGCCCTGGCTTCGATGGAGACGCCGGAAGCCGCCGAGGTGCTCTCAAAGCTGGGCGAGACGGTTCAGGACAAGAAAACCGGATCGCAAATCCGAAAGGCGCTCTACCGGCTTCAGGGCAAGGGGGTTGTCGTGAAAAAGGAGCCGGTGGAGATGAGCGGGGGTGGCGAGGCCTCCCCCCAAGGCCTGGATTACGTCAAGGCGGTCGTCAGCGCCACCGACGGGACGGGCACGTTCCTGGTGTGGATGGCGCGCTCTCGCCAGCCCCGGGGGCGCTCCCTGTTTCAGGTTCGCGTGCGGTTCGGGCGCGGGATCGAGGAGTTCATCGCCTCGGACGTTTCCTCAAAAGAGCTGCGGGATTTTTTCGGCCGGTTGTCCGACGAGTCGAAGCTCTCGACGGCGGAGGTCGCGCCGGGCTACGCCTTCTGGCTCCTCCAGCAGGCCCAAAAGGAGAACGAGAGCGGCGGAGCGCCCCTGCCCTCGGGGTTCACGCATTCGAAGCTCCTCCTCGCCCCCCTGGCCGATCCGAAGGTTTTTCCTCCGGATGGTCTCCATCCGGCCAGGACTGCTGTTCAGCCCTGGGGGGGGGATGATCAGCGCGTGACGGTGCCCGAGATGTTTGCCCACCCGGCTTTCTGGACATGGGTGCTGGAGGAGGAGTTGATGCTCCCCCATTTCCAAAAGTGCGTGGAGTCTTTCCAGAGCCAGGTGGCGGTGGACGATGCGCAACGGCGCCAGCTTTTCGACAGCGCCGTCGAGGATTCGGCGAAGGAACTCTACGGGGATGGCGATCTCCGCGAGCGGCTCGTCCGTCAGCTGGAGTGCAACGCCTATGTTCTCGAGCGTGTCGGTCAGGGCAATCTCGCCCGCGAGTCCCTCACGCTGGCGGACGAGCTCGGGGCCGGGAGCGAACAGCCCGGGTTCTTCTCCGAGATGATCCGCTACACGATCGGGGTGATGCTGGATCGGGCCATCCGCGAGAGCCAGGCGGCGCAGGGCCATGCCCACGAGCACGATCATGAACATGGCGAGGGCGGTGATTCCCCGGTTATCGTGGCACCCTAAGAGTCCATCGATTCATTGGAGGAATCATTCATGGAGTTCAAGTTCGATCATGTGCACCTGGTGTGCCGCGACGTGGACGGGATGGTCGATTTTTTCGAGCGCATCTTCGGCGCGGCGCGGATTTCCTATAACCCTGATTTCAAGGGTGCGGCCAGTGCGGTGATTCGCCTGGGCGACATGCGGATTTTCGTGCGCGGGGTCCGGCCCGACAAGCCGCCCGAGGCCGTGGCGCCCGACAGCGTCCAGGGGCTGGACCACTTCGGTATCGGCGTGGCGGATGTCGAGAAGGCCGCCGAATGGCTCAAGGCAAGGGGCGCGGAGTTTTCCGTGGAGCCCTATCCCGGCGGCATGGGCGGGCGGATGATCTCCTACATCCGGGGGCCCGAAAACATCGACATCGAAATCGTCGGGCCCTACGTCGGGTTTTAGGAGGCGCTGCTGGTAAACGGCAAAAGAATTTAATTATCAATAAGATAAGATGGTTCAAGAGGGCGCCTCCGGGTGCCCTTTTTTTTACCGGAGGGCCGTGATGAACACCCCGCCGAGGACGACGAACAGCGTGCCGATCACCATCCGGCGCGTGATCGGCTCGTGTTTTCCCAGAAAAATGTAGCTGAGAATGAGGACCAGGATCGGGGCGGTCCGGCTCAGGGGCATCGTTGTGGAGACGGAGCTGATCATGACCGCTGTCCACAATGAAAGCGAACTCGCGATGCCGAGCAGGCCCGCCGCGCAGAGCATGAGGAGGCCCGGCCGATCGACGGAAATTTTCCCGATGCCGGGCACGAAGGGTTTCGCGGTGAGAAGGACGGCGTTTGCCGTGGAGAAGGCGATGGCCATGCCGACGGCCGGGGTTTTCTGATGGACATAGGCGAACTTGGAGAAGATGGGAGGAAGCGCGTAGGCGACCGAGGCGATGAGGGGAAAAATCAGGGCGCCGCGCAGCCACGACTGAAAGCTCTGTGACTCGTCTTCCCGAATGCTCAGGAGCGCCACCCCGCCCACGATTCCAAACGTCCCGAAGATGACCCAGCCGGAGGGCTCCTCGCCCAGCAAGGTCATGGCGATCAACGTGCTCCACAGGGGGGTGGAGGAGGAGATGGTTATCGAGCGGCTGACTCCCATCCGGGTGATACCGATATAAGAAGTGATGCGGCCGAGCCCCGGCCCGGCCACGCCGATCGCCATGAACCAGAGAATGGGGAGCAGCGTGGAGGTGAAGAGGGTGCCCCGGTAGAGAGAGATCGAGAGCCCCCCCAGGCTGACGATGCTGTTGATGATAAGGGCCGCCGTGAGCGGGCTTACCGACCGCATCCCCTGCCGGAGGAATATCTGGGCGATGGAGAAAGTGATCGATGAAAGAATGGCCAGGAGTTCGCCCGCGCCGATGGCCGAGATGAGGGTCGTCAATTTTTTTTCGGGCTCCGCTTATTGATCCGGGCCGTGGACGTTTTGGGGGAAGTGCCGCGCGTGTTCCCGTCCCGCAGGTTTCGGTAGTAATCGCACATCCTCCTGAATCCGCATTCGGCGCAGACGGGATTTCGCGCCTTGCAGATGGTCCTCCCGAAGGCGAGCAGGTTCACGTGAAGCTCGTGGCCTCTGCCCTTGGGCACGAGGGGGCCCAGCAAGCCGTGGGCTTTCTCGGGACTGACCTTTTCTCCGATGAGGCCGAGCCGGATGGCGATCCGGTGAATGTGGACATCAATCGGAAAGAGATCGCGGTTCGAGGCGAGTATCAGCGTGACGTAGGCGGTCTTGACCCCGATTCCGTTGTGGTGGGTCAGCATTTCCACCGCGAATTCGTCGCTCTCATCGTGCAGAAATTCGAGCGAGAGCGTCCCGTGCTCCTTCTTCAGCCAGAGGAGAAAGGAGCGGATGCGCGGCGCCTTCTGGTTTCCGAGGCCCGCGGAGCGAATGGCGTCCGCCACTTCCTTGTCGGAGGCGTCCGCCACGGCGTCCCAATCCGGAAAACGGCGCTTCAGCTCGTTAAAGGCGAGATCCCGGTTGTGATCGGTGGTGCTCTGGGAGAGGAGCGTCTTGACGAGCGCATCGAGGAGGTCCGCCCGGCGCGGGCGCTTGGGAACGCCGAAACGCTCGCGGAGCCCGTCGGCGAGCCGGAGCATTTTCCGGGTCAGATTTGGCCGGGTCGGGTTCGCGGAGCGGTGGGGTGTTTGGGCCAAGTCTGGGAGCCTCCTTGCGAATCAGGATTCAGCCTACTCTTTAGAGGGGTTGGCCGGAGGAGGCAAGGGGGGGGACGAAAAGACGGCGCAGGCAACGGCGAAAAAAGCCGCGCGAAGGGGGATACGGGGCCCGGGAGGCTTGGTCCTAGTTCATCCGATAATCGAGGGTGCCCGGGGTGGTGATGGAGGCGAGAAGGGTGGCTTTTCCGGATATGCCCTGCCCGGGGAAGGTGGGATGGCCATTTTGGGCCTCAAGCAGTGGTGTTTTCTCCGGGGAGCCCGAAGGCCGGCTGACGCGGTAAGTGCGAAGGCCCCCAAATGCCATCGCCACGAGCTTCAGCTTCCGGTATTCGTTGATGACTTTCCAGACGTAGCGGCGGGTTTCCGGGTAGGGGGGGATTCCGCCAAATCGGGCCACTGTCCCCGGTCCCGCGTTATAGGAGGCGAGGGCGCGGTGGATATCCCAAAAATGCTTTTTGAGGAGCTTCTGGAGGTACCGGGTGCCGCCTTCGATGTTCTCCCGGATGTCGAAAGGATCTTGTAGCCCGAGGTGTTTCGCTGTTACCCCGTTGATCTGCATGAGCCCCATGGCCCCGCTGCCGGAGCGCGCGTTGGGGTCGAAGCGGCTTTCCACCTGGATGACAGCTTTCACGAGCAGCGGGTCGACGCCGTAGAGGTCCGAATAATAGTGGATGTACCAGTGAACTCCGGGCTCCTCGGACAAGGATGTATCCATGTAATCAGTTGTTTTTAAAGGTTGTATTTCTTTTTTTGCCACCGCGATCTTCCGCGGGGCGGGCGTTGCGGGAAGGGCTTCCTCCCGTTCGTTCATGACTGAGGGGAGGGCGGCATCCCGTTTCATTTGATCCGGGAGCTTTGCCTGTTGCCGATCCAGGGGTTTTGTTTGTTCTGGTTCGGGCAGGGCGGCTTCGAGCTTCTGCCGGTCCAGAAGTTTCGTCTTTTCCCGGTCCAGTAATTTCGCCTCGGGGTGTTCGACCAGTTTTGCCTGGGCCTGGGATACAGGCGATTCCGGAATGAGGTCGGCCTGGAGGGCGACCGTAATCATGAAGACCAAAGCGCCGGCTGTCACGGTGAAGTACCGCAGACGCCTCCAGGGTAGTTTCATGCCGCCGTAGCAGTGGGCGGCGCATTCCAACGCGGTTGACAGGGCATAGACGGCTAAACACGCGGCGGCAAAATAGAGCATGTGGGAATATCCTGAGTTTCTGATTGGGCGGGTATCGGGGTAGTGACTCTCCTGAAAAAGAAATTTCCGGTTACCGGGCCTTGAGTCGTGCCCGGGCCGGAAAAGTCAACTCAAACAATCTCGAACAAATCACCACTTCTCTGTCGGCCCCTCCCTTCACTGGGACCTGTAAAGAAATCATGACGGAAGGTTGGAGAAATATCAAGTTTTTTGGTAAGTGAATTTTTTGGGAAGGATGTATTATTTGCATTATTTTCAGATATCAGGCAAGGCACTGGTATTACTTTCAGAATGCAGGCCGGATTATTTTTGTTATTTGTAGAGTTTGTTTTAGAAAGGCTTTAGAGAAGATCGAGAATGTTGGTGATTTGATCGAAATATTGATCCGGGCTGGCGCACTCTATTTCTTCCCGGGTCGAATAAGCGCTCCGGACGACCCACGCCCGGACCCCGGCCGCGTGCGCCGCCGCCACGTCGATGGGCGTATCGCCGACCATGACCGCATCCTCGGGATCAATTCGTATCTCCTTCAGGGCCGCATGGAGCATGGCCGGGTCCGGTTTCGCCGGATACCCCTGCTTGAAGCCGATGACGGCGTCCATCCGCTCCATGAGACCGAAGTGTTCCAGCTGGCGAACGCAGTAGTTCCAGGTCTTGTTGGTGACGCAGGCGATGGGAATTCGTCTCGCGGCGATGGCGTTCAGTGTTTCCGCCACCCCGGGCAGCAACCGGGTTCCGGAGACGAAATGGATCTCGTAGTGTTCGCGGTAGATACGGGCGGCTTCCGTGGCGGTTTCCGCGCCCCACAACTCCATGAAGCGGTCTTCCAGCGTGGGGCCGATTGAGGCGCGGATTTCGGCGTTGGTCATTTCGGGTTTGCCCAGGTCGCGGCAGGTGAGCTGCATGCACTTCTCGATTCCCTCGTAGCTGTCCACGAGGGTTCCGTCGTGGTCGAAAAGGATGCCGCGAATGGCCATTTCTGGCTCCGTATGGGGGCGAAAAAGTCGAACCGGGCTCCATGGTATGATCCGGCTTCGGACATAACCGCGCGAACCATAACACCCTGGAAGAAAAGATGGAACTGAAGCAAATCAGACCCGAAACCACTGAAAATTTAGATGGTTGCCCTGATCCGGCGGGGCGGAGCCTTGTAGCGGGAAAAGTGGACCTGAAGGGCCTGGACGAGGCGGAGATGGTCTCCATGTGCGAGGAGCTGGGCGAGCCGGCCTATCGGGGGCGGCAGCTCTTTTCCTGGATTTACGGAAAGAGAGCGCCTAGCTTTGAGGGGATGACGAACCTGTCCAAGCCGTTTCGGGAGAGGCTGGCGGAGCGCGCCCGGGTGGGTGTGCTGGCCCCGGAGCGTCTGGAGGAGGGGGCGGACGGAACCGGAAAATTCGTCTGGCGGCTCGGGGATGGCGAGCATATCGAGAGCGTCCGGATCCCGATGCCCGGGCGCGAGGGAGAGAAGCGCTGGGCGCTTTGTATTTCGACGCAGGTGGGCTGCGCGATGGGCTGCACGTTCTGCCTGACGGCGAAGATGGGGTTTGTCCGCCAGCTTTCGGCCGGGGAGATCGTCGAGCAGTATCTCGCCGCCGCCCGGCGGCTTCCGGAGGGCGAGCATTTCCGCAACGTCGTGTTCATGGGGATGGGGGAGCCGCTCGATAATTTCGGGCCCACGGTCAAGGCGGCGAGGCTTCTGATACACCCGAACGGCGTTGCGCTTTCGCCGAGGCGGCTGACGGTCTCGACGGTGGGGATCACCCCGAGGCTCAAGGAATTTATCGAGGCGGTTCCGGGGGTGGGGCTGGCCGTTTCCCTTCATGCGGCGGACGAGGAGACGCGGAGCCGGATTGTACCGGTGAACCGAAAGTGGGGGATGGCGGATTTGCTTCGAGCCTGCCGGGAGCTTTCCGCTCACGAGCGGCGGCGGATCACTTTTGAGTATGTGCTATTAAAAGGCCTGAACGATTCGCCCGAGGATGCGAGGCGGCTCGCGGCGCGTCTTCAGGGGGTCCGGTGCAAGATCAATCTTCTTCCGTGGAATCCGTTTGAGGGGGGCTCTTTCGAGCGGCCCTCGGAAAGTCGCGTGGAGGGGTTCCGGGCGGTTCTGGCCGCTCAGGGATATATCGCCACCGTCCGGCAGAGCCGGGGCCTGGACATCCGCGCGGCCTGCGGACAGCTGGTCGATGATGTGAAAATGGCGGAACGCGCCGGGAAGGTCCGAAGATCCACTCCTGCGCCAATGCGTTGATTTATCCTGCAAAAAAACCGGGAGGGCCGAAGCCCCCCCGGATGATGTTTCCGCTACGCTATCCTGCATTACGTTCAATCGAAGCGATTTACTTGCACTTGATAGAGGCACCGCCGGCGCCGCCGTCCTGCGGGAGGCACTTCATGCCCGAGGTGACGGTTTTGCAATTGCCCATGGGCTGCCCGGAGCTTTCGCAGAAAGTATAGGCGCCGGGGCTCGCGCACCCCGCCAGGGCAAAAGTGGCGGCAATTACGACCAGCATTGCTTTGAGGGAATATTTCGGCATCTCGGTTCTCCTTCTCTCGCTCAATGAGCGAAAAGATTTTTCTCTCAAGTGAACAGCTCCCGTCCGGGGGGGCCGAATCCCCCCCCCGGACGAGTGGGCTGTTTCAGACTGCTGAGCGGTACATTCCTCGCAACCGCCAACCTCTACCAGTAATGGCGAAGCTCGGAGAAGAGCGCCCAGGTGTCGTCCAGATCCCTGGCGCCGGCATCCACGCCAGCGCTCGTGGCGAGCTTGCCGTAGTCGCCCGCGAACAGATAGGCGAACGTCAGGCGCGTAAACAGGCTTTTGTAAATCTGGTACTTGAGTGAAAGATCGACCTCGGTGCCGAAGTCCTTGCCGCTGTCGTAGGTGCTGTCGCCGGCGTCGACGGTATCGCCGTCGAAGTTCGCATCGATGTCCGCACGCGAGGCGGCCGATCGGATGAGCGAAATGTTGCCGTCGAAGGTGAGCGCCTTGGTGATCTGGTATTTGACCAGGATCTCGTAGATATGCGCTCCGTTCATGTTGGCGCCGCCGTTACCGCCGCCGGGACGGTTTTCGGCGCCGAACACCGGCGACATCGTGCTGAAGCGCCGGCGGGTCAAGAGCTGCGGGCCGACCAGACGCGAGGTGCCGTTGATACGCGGGGCCGAGAAGCGTTGGAGCTTGTTGTCTTGCTGGCGTGACGCAATATTCGTGACGCTGGTGACGCCCCCGGTGGCGTTGGTGGTGTCGTCGTCGCCCGAGAAAAAGTGGCCGTAGAAGCCGACCTTGAGTTTTCCGAAGTTGAACCAGAGGCGGACAAGCGCCGCCCAGGCTTCGACGTCGATGTCCGAGAGGCCCGAGCCCCGGCCGAATTCCACGTCGCCGTCCTGGAGAACGGCCGTGGCGTTGAGGCTGGCGATTCCGAACTTGGCCTTGGCGTTCAAGCCGAACCAGTACATGTCGATGTCCGGCCTGGTTGTCAAGCAAGCGGGGGTCGTGCCATTGCCGGTACCCACCGTACAACCGTTGTTGAGATGGTCCCAAGCAACCCAGGGGGTGATGGAGACGGCGGGAGCGGCTTTCCACTCGACGGACAGATGATACAGATCGCCGTCGGCGGCGGCCGCCAAGCCTTCATTGTACTTCACGGTCCAGAGGCTGAGGGTGAGCGGACCGTAGAGCTTTCCGTAGACGCCGTAGCCCTGGATACGGTTGAGCCCCGCGCCGCCGATGATCTCATTGTCCGGATTGGTCCAGTCCGATTTTCCGACCCGGAAGCGGAGCGTGGTGCCCGGAATGGCGGCGTCTATCACCCAGCGGTTGACGCCGACGTTCAGGCGGCCCGTCGTGGTACCGAAGCGGACGTTGCCGTTGGCACCGGTGACTTCCCGGTCAAAGACGTCGAGCTCGTAGATGGCGAAAATTTTTCCGCCTTCGGAGACGGCCGTCCAGCGCGGACGCGCGAGCCAGTCCATGAACTGTGTAGAGTCATGCGCCCTTTCGTTACGGTCGAAGTCATCGCCGGTCACACCGCGGAAACGGAAGATGCCGGTCATCTTGACTTCCGCGGCGGAGGCAAAGTGCGGCGCTGCGACGAGGAGCACGACAACTACTGCCGTTAGAGCCAAAAAGAATTTTCGCATTCCTGCTTCTCCTTTGTTTTTGGCGAATTCCCGAATTGCTTTCACGTTCCCTGGCCGTTCATTTTTTTCTTTTTTTCATGTCCTCCTTTTTCGGTGTTCGTTGTTGTTGTTCAAAAACTTTTTCGCAAAAACTTTTCGTCTTCGTGGTGCGGATTTTTTTTTGCGTTCGAAATTTTCCGGACGCAAAATCTCTACCTTGAATAAAACTTTTCAAAAATCCTTGGGCTTCAATTGGGTAAACTAAAAGAAGAAGAAATTATTCCCAAAAAAATTCAATTTCTTAAAACTTGAAAAAAAATGAATTTAAAAATTGCTTTGGGAAAAATGAAAAAACAAGGTTGGCGAAAAGTTATTCCAGAGAAAATAAATTATTTTTGGGAAGAGATGGAATGCAACGGAGAGGGCGCGAAAATATTGCTTCGCTTAAAATGTGGAACAAGCGCAAGGGAAAATTATTCCCAAGAAAATTATAATTTTTAAAAAAGGAAAATCCATTTAAAATGCATCATGGGTAGAGCGTTTCGATCCGGAACCGTAACGGGGAAATTGATCTCAGGATGACAACCGCGGTGCCTGATGGGCGTTCAGTCCTGCGGGAAAAAATGACGAATCGCTTTCTCGTCGACCTCGACGCCGAGACCCGGCCCCTCCGGCACTTTCACCATTCCGTTCTCTACCCGGAGGCCTGTGGCGATGTCGTTTTGGTGCCAGGCCGGGGCTTTTCCCGACTCGTTGTAGACGATGGCGGGGGTGGATGCGAACAGGTGCGCCGCGGCCGCGTCGATGAGGGCCCCCTGGATGACACTTCCGCAAAGTCCTTCAATTCCGTGGAGTTCCGCGAGGGCCGCCGCCTTTTTGCAGGGGAGGAGGCCGCCTTCGCGGTTGACCTTGATGTTCACCACATCGGCCGCGCGGCGGCGCATGAGCTCGGCCATGTAGTCCGGGCGCATGGATTCGTCCGCCCCGATCCGCACCCGCGTGTTTCTCGTGATGAATTCCATTCCCTCCAGGTCGTGGCCCGGGACGGGTTGCTCGACCATGGTGACTTCGTATTCTTCGATCATGGCGCAAACCGACACGGCCAGTTTGGGTGTCCAGGTTGTGTTGGCGTCCACGACGATCATGGTTTCATCCCCGACGGCCCGGCGCACCTCGCGCACGCGCGTCACGCTCTGCCGGATGTCCCGGTTCATTTTTACCTTGAACGCCGTGGTGCCCGCTGCTTTCGCGGCGGCGGCGATCTCCGCCGTTTTTTCGGGCGGCTCGAGCGGGAGGATGTCGAACGAGGGCATTTCATCGCGAACCTTGCCGCCGAGAAGGTTGTAGACCGGCTGGCCGAGCATCCGGCCCTGAAGATCGTGAAGGGCGCAATCAACCGCGGATTTGGGAGCATAGTGAAAAGGGATGGCGGCGTTCATTTCTTCATGGATGACTTCCATGTCGAACGGATTTTTTCCCTTCAGCAGAGGGACCAGATTTTCCTGAAGTATCTTCATGGCAGATGCCTGGGTTTCCCCAGTCGGGAACGAACGGGGGGAGCCGGCGCCCCAGCCGGACGCGCCGCCCGATTCCGTGAGCTTGACCACGACGTCGCGGGAATGCGTCTCGATCCGGTTAGCGTCTTTGTAGGGATGGTTCAAAGGTATGGATACAGGATGAATTTCGATATGGTCGATTTTCATGCCGCTTTTCCTCGCATGGAAGCCGATGGGATTTGTCCGAGCCGCTCATTTTGGAATTGAGGCGTAAAGGATAGCGGGAAAAGGGCCGCGATTCCAGCTTCAGGCGGTGGGTAGAGGAATTTGAATTTCGGAATGAACATGAACCCTTGTTTTTCGGGCCGAGAAAGGGTTGAATGCGGGCGGAAGAAGTTTCAAACCCCTATATTTATTTTGAAGCGATCGAGTCGTGCCCGAAATTCGGCAAGGCGTTCCTGGGCATGGGAGAGATGGAAATGGCGGAACCCCCCAAGAGTATCGAAGAGATATTAGGCGGACTGTCCGACGGCATCGGGCAGATTCTCAACGAGCAAAAGGCGCTGGGAAGCCGCCTGGAAGCGCTAGAGGACCGCATTCATCAAATCGAGGGCGAAGAGGAAGCGCCGGCGCCGGTTCACAGCGAACGGAGCGTGATGTTCGACTACCGCGTCCTGGAGCATGTGCGGCGCTATACCATTCTGGATGTGAAGGGGCATAAAGCGGAGATGGTCAGCACGCGGCGCTGCCTGGCTCTTCGGGATTTGCCGGAGCTCAGGACGCGGTATCACACAGGCTCGGGAAGTAGGGAAATCCAGTACGCCTACCGCATCATCGAAGACGAACAGGAATTTGAGCCGGAGTGGATTCCGGTGGAGTTCAAGACCGCTTCAGGCGCCGGGGCGGATTATTCGGCCGAGCTGGAATTGCCCGCCCCCATTCGGAGCAGCCAACTCTTCGAGCTCCGGAATGTGAACAAGCTGGTCGATACCTTTGTTTCCCACAACGAATGGGTGACCCTGGTGGTGGAGTATCCCACCGAGAAGTTCATCCTCGAGGTTCTCCTTCCGTCTGAACGCATGGTGACCGGTGCCCGGCGTGAGACCTCGGAGGGCGCCTCGCAAACGTTTAACAAGCGGCGGGTGATTCCCCGGACAGTGGCCGATACCGGGCAGATCTCCCTGCTCTGGACCGAGGACAAGCCCTTGACGGGCAGGACCTATACGATGTTCTGGGACTGGTAGACCAGGAATATCCCCTCGAAATGACCGGCGTCCGGACCCGCCTTTCGTCGTAATATTCTCAACCGGATCCATCCGAAGAAGCGGCTGACGGCCATTTTGAGGGCAATTCCCGCCCTGAAAATTCCGCCGGATTGCCGGGCCCGCGCGCTGCCTCCGGGGACGGCGCCAATCGGTCGGTCATGGTTGATATTTCAGGGGGATCTGGGGTATTCATCGGTCTTCGTCATTTCGATCAATCACGCCATTTATTATTAGGAGACGCCTGATGCTGGAGCCAAATACTTTTCTTGTGGAGCTGTCCGAAAACTGCGGGGCCGAGATCCTCCCGGACGGGAAAGTGAAGACGAACCGCGATCAGCTCGAAGCCTGCACGAAGAAATTCGGGGGCTATCTGATGGTGAGCTTCGCCAAGAATTTCGCCCTCAACACCCACGTTCCCACCATCAGCGTCCGGCGGGTGGAAAAGAAGGGCAAAAAGACGGAGACGGAATTCCTCTTCTTCTCTTATGAAGAGCAGGGCGAGGATTTCGTCTGCGACCCTTCCGAGTGGGGTCATATTCCGACCCAGATTTTCGGCTGAGTTTCGGCAAGGCCGCTGCTTCCACGGAGCGCGGCGGCAGGAGAGTGGTGTGGCCCGGGAATGGACGCCTGATCTGATTCGACAGCAGTTCGCCAGGAGGCTGGGAACGCTCTTCAACGGGCACGTCGGACTCGAGCTCGTCGAGGCGGGGAAGGGATTCGCCAGGCTCCGTCTTCCCATTCGCGATGAAATTCTCCAGCCGACGGGCATCGTCCACGGCGGGGCCGTGTGCACGATGGCGGATGTCACCGCCGGGGTCGCCGCCCACGTGAGCTACCCGCCGGGGACGGATATCGTCACGGTGGAGCTCAAGGTGAACTTTATCGCCGGGCTGCGCGAGGGCGTACTCCTCAGCGAAGCCAAGCCGCTCCACATCGGCCGCAGGACCTCGGTCTGGGAGGTGCGCGTCAATCACGACTCGGGCCGCCACGTCGCCTTCGCCTCCGGCACCTTCATGGTCGTCAAGGAAGCCCCCGCCGAATAAACCCATCCGCTTCACGGCGGCGCCGTCGTCTCCGGGCGGTGTCTGTGATATTCTCACCCGGTAAGAAACCGGTTCCGTTGAAGAGAATTGCCCGAAAACAATTACTTTCAATGATTTGTCCGAAATCTGGGTGATGCTCCCGCGAACGGGGGCTTGTTGGGCGGGGCTTTGCGTCCCCGCGATGGAGAGAAGCCATGAGCAACAGTTTTAACGCGCGATCCGAGCTGAAGGTGGGAGAGCGGACGTACGAGATTTACCGTCTGGACGCCCTCAAGGATAAAGGCGATATCGCCCGTCTGCCCTATGCGATGAAAGTCCTGCTGGAGAATCTTCTTAGAAACGAAGACGGCACGGCCGTCACGGCCGCCGATATCGAAGCGCTCGCGGCGTGGGACCCCAAGGGCGGCGTCGCCACGGAGATCGGCTTCATGCCGAGCCGGGTGCTCCTGCAGGACTTCACGGGCGTTCCCGGCGTTGTCGATCTGGCCGTCATGCGCGACGCGATGAAGGACATGGGCGGCGATCCCTCCCTCATCAACCCCCTTCAGCCCGTGGATCTGGTCATCGACCACTCCGTGCAGATAGATGAATTCGGCTCGGCCGAGGCGCTTGCGCGCAACACCGAGATCGAGTACGAGCGCAACACCGAGCGCTACTCGTTCCTCCGGTGGGCGCAGCAGGCGTTCGACAACTTCCGCGTCGTGCCGCCCTCCACCGGCATCATTCACCAGGTGAACCTCGAGTTCCTGGCCCACGTGGTCGCGGAAGACGAAAAGGACGGCGTTCGCCGCGCCTTTCCGGACACGCTGGTCGGAACAGACTCCCACACCACCATGATCAACGGGCTGGGCGTCCTGGGCTGGGGCGTGGGCGGCATCGAGGCCGAGGCCGCCATGCTGGGCCAGTCCTACTCGATGCTCATCCCGGACGTGATCGGCTTTAGGCTTACGGGCGAGCTCCCCGAGGGCGCCACGGCGACCGATCTCGTCCTCGTCGTCGTCCAGCGGCTCCGCGAGAAGGGCGTCGTCGGAAAATTCGTCGAGTTCTTCGGGCCGGGCCTGTCCCATCTCCCGCTCGCCGACCGGGCCACCCTCGCCAACATGGCCCCCGAGTACGGCGCCACCTGCGGCATCTTCCCGGTCGACGCCGAAACCCTGAAATATCTGGAGCTCACCGGGCGCCCCGCCGAGAAGATCGCGCTGGTCGAGGCCTACGCGAGGGAGCAGGGGATGTTCCGCGACGAGAATTCCCCGGAGGCGGTCTACACCGATACGCTCGAGCTCGATCTCTCGGAAGTGGTGCCCTGCATCTCCGGCCCCAAGCGCCCGCAGGACCGCATCCTCCTCACGGACGCCAAGGAGACCTTCGAGCGCGAGCTCGACAAGATGCTCAACGAGCTCTCAGGCGGCGATTCCGGCGGGACCGCCGTGGCCCCCGCCGCCGTCAAGGTGAAGGACGGCACCAAAACCTACGAGATGACGAACGGCGCGGTCGTCATCGCCGCGATCACCAGCTGCACGAACACCTCGAACCCCACGGTCATGCTCGGCGCGGGTCTCGTGGCCAAAAAAGCCGTCGAGCGCGGCCTGACGGTCAAACCCTGGGTGAAGACCAGCCTCGCGCCCGGCTCGAAAGTCGTGACCGAGTATCTCGCCAAGTCAGGGCTCGACACCTATCTCAACCAGCTCGGTTTCCACACCGTGGGCTACGGATGCACCACCTGCATCGGAAACTCGGGGCCCCTCCCCCCGGCGGTCTCCAAGGCCATCGCCGAGGGGGATCTCGTCGCCTGCTCGGTCCTTTCGGGCAACCGCAATTTCGAGGGCCGGGTCCACGCCGAGGTGCGGATGAACTTCCTCGCCTCGCCGCCGCTGGTCGTCGCCTATGCGCTGGCCGGTCACATGGGGATCGACGTCGCCCGGGACGCCATCGGAGAGGACAAGGACGGAAATCCGGTCTATCTCAAGGACATCTGGCCCACCCAGAAAGAGTTTCAGGATGCCGTCCTTCAGAACGTCAAGGCCGAGCTTTTCCAGAAGACCTACGCGGACGTCTTCCGGGGCGACCTCCAGTGGATGGGCATTCCCACCCCCGAGGGCGATCTGTACGCCTGGGAGGAGATGTCCACCTATGTGCAGAAGCCGCCTTATTTCGACGGCATGAAGCCCGAACCCGAACCGGTCGAGGACATCAAGGGCGCGCGCTGCCTCGCTTACCTGGGCGACAGCACGACGACCGACCATATTTCCCCTGCGGGCTCCATCCCCAAGGACGGCCCCGCCGGGCGCTACCTCGTCATGAACGATGTCACCGTGAAAGACTTCAACAGCTTCGGCTCGCGGCGCGGCAACCATGAGGTCATGATGCGCGGCACCTTCGCCAACGTGCGCCTGCGCAACAAGGTCGCCCCCGGCACCGAGGGCGGCTGGTCGACGCATTTCCCCTCCGGCGAGCAGATGCACATGTTCGACGTCGCCGAATAATACAAGGAAGAGGGCGTGCCCACCGTCGTTCTCGGCGGCAAGGAGTACGGCACGGGCTCCTCGCGCGACTGGGCCGCCAAGGGCTCGAGCCTGCTCGGCGTCAGGGCGGTCATCACCGAGAGCTTCGAGCGCATCCACCGATCCAACCTGATCGGCATGGGGGTGCTTCCCCTTCAGTTCCTCCCGGGCGAAAGCGCCGGGAGCCTGGGCCTGACCGGGCGGGAAGTTTATGACATCGAGGGGTTGAACGACGGCGAGGCGAAGGAGGTGAAGGTCACGGCGACGCCCGACGGCGGCGGCGCGCCGGTCGTCTTCACCGCGCGCTCGCGCATCGACACCCCGAACGAGGTGCTCTACTACCAGAACGGGGGCATCCTCC
>CAMYJL010000017.1 GCA_947258645.1 uncultured Nitrospinota bacterium | reverse complement strand
TGTGCTGCCGCCGAGCGAGGTGTTCATCCCCCAACCCGTTATCCAGACTTCCCTGCCTTCCATTTCGCCTTTTCCTTCAAGCCAGTTCGATTTCGCGCATGAGAACGCGGAAAAGATGCTTCTGCTCTTCGGGGTCTTCGTAACTTTTCATTTCGACCAACCGGGCGGCGAAGTCCACGACGACTCTCCGCTCGCCCTCCACCGTGGCGACGCCCCGGAAGAGGCTCAGGCCGTCTTCTTCTCCCTTGGCCTCGACCCGGAGAACGATCTGATCGCCCGGAAAGGCGAATCCGTAATACTTGATCGAACGGACCTGTTCGAGAAGAACCCACCGGGCGAAGTCCGAACCGGCCGCTTCGAGCCAGCCCGCCAGCTGGACGATCGCCTCGAGAATGAGTGAGCCGGGCATGACCGGAAAACGCGGAAAGTGGAATTCGAGGAAATCCTCGCTCATGGAGACGTTCTTGACACCCTCCATGAACCCTCCCGCTTCCCAGGACGTCACTCGATCAACCAGCAAATAGCGCAACGGACTCCTCCCTCGCCTTATCCATCGTCTTCCACCGAATCTTCTCCCACGAGAATGACCGTCGCGATGGCGTATTCGCCCGCGTGGCTGATTGAGACCGTTGCCTGGGAAATTTTCAGGCGCTGGCCCATTTTCTCCATCGAGCCGTGAAGCCGCAGCGCGGGCTTCCCCGAGGGGGAGGATTCGACCTCTATCTCGCCGAAACGCCCGGTGGCGCCAAACCCGCCCATCCCGACGCCGAAGGCCTTCAGGCAGGCCTCTTTCGCGGCGAACCGGCCCGCGAGGTGCGAATACACATCCGGCCGGGAGCGGCAGTATTCGTTCTCTTCCTCGGTGAAAATATCCTCCCCGAAAGCCTCGTGGCGCTCATAGGCTTCCCTCAGCCGTGCGATTTCGACGAGATCGACTCCCTGATAAATGCGCAACGGCCTATCCCCATCCCTCAACCAATGTGCATGCCGCCGTCCACGGTGATCGCTTCTCCGTTGATGTAGCTTGCCCCGTCCGAAGCCAGAAAGACGACCACCTTCGCCACGTCCTCGGGCTGGCCGAACCGCTTCGAGGGGATGCGCTCCATGATTTTGTCACTCGCGTGCTTGCGGACAGTCTCGCTCATGTCCGTCTCGATCATTCCGGGAAGGACCGCGTTGAACCGGAGGCCACGCCCGCTCATCTCCGCCGCGCAGGCGCGGGTGAAGGAGATGACCCCGGCCTTGGCGGCGGCGTAGTTCGTCTGGCCTCCGCCGCTCATCAGGCCGATGACGGATGAAATGTTGATCACGTTGCCCGCCCGGTTCCGCATCATGATCTCGGCGGCCATCTTGGTGCAGTGGAACGCGCCATTGAGGCTCACACCGATGACTTTCTCCCAGTCGGCGGGCTTCATTCGCAACAGGAGCGTGTCCTTGATGACGCCCGCGTTGTTCACGAGGATGTCCAGCGTTCCAAAGGCCTCTTTGATGCCCTCGAACATTTTCTGGACCTCTTCGAACGAAGAGACATCCGCCTGGTAGGTCTCGGCGCGGCCGCCCGCTTTTTCGATCTCGGCCTTCACCTCCTCGGCCGCTTCCTTCGAGGCGCTGTAATTGACGGCCACCGCCGCTCCCGCCTCGGCCAGCGCCAAGCAGCAGGCGCGCCCGATGCCCCGTCCGCCGCCCGTGACCAGCGCCACCTTTCCGCTCAAATCAATGTTCATCTAAGCCGCCTTTCTCACAACGAGGGTGGCGTTTTGCCCGCCGAACCCGAACGAATTGGATATCGCCGCGGGAACCGCCATTTTACGCGCCCCCTCGGGAACATAGTTCAGATCGCATTTGGGATCCGGATTTTCCAGATTTCGCGTGGGATGCACAACATCCCGCGACACGCTCAGCGCCGTGAATATCAGCTCAGGGCCTCCGCAGGCGCCGATGAGGTGCCCGATGAGGGACTTGGAGGAGCTGACGGTCAGATCCTCCGCCGAATCTCCGAAGACCTCCTTGATCGCTTTTGTCTCCGCCGTATCGTTCAGCTTGGTCCCCGTACCGTGGGCGTTGACGTAGGCGACCTCCGATGGTGCGAGCCCGGCGTCGCGCAGCGCTTCCCTCATTGACCGGACCGCTCCCCGGCCCGAGGGGTCGGGTGCCGTCACCTGATAAGCGTCCATGCTGGTGCCGTAGCCGCAAAGGCGGGCATGGATTCGCGCGCCGCGCTTTTCCGCGTGCTCCGCCGACTCGAGGAGCAGAACACCCGCCCCCTCGCCCACCACAAGGCCGGAGCGCCTCCGATCGAAAGGACGGCAGAGCGTTTCCGGGGGAGCATCCGCGGTCGTCGCCGCGCCGAGCAGGAGAAAGATCGCCATCCCGACGGGGTGGATCATCGAGTCCGCGCCGCCGCAGAGAACAGCATCCGCCTCCCCCCGGCGGATCATGCGCATGCCGGTTCCGATGGCCTGCGCCGCCGCCGCGCAGGCGGAGGTCAGCGTGGCCATAGGCCCCGCAAATCGGGACATTTTCGAGATAAGCGAAGTCGCCCGCTCCGGCGGATTTCGAAAATAGCCCTCGGGGTGAACCCGATCAATTTCGCGGGCGAACCGGGCGGCGTCGAAACCTTCTTCCCGACCGGACCAAGCCGCGACATCTTCGAGACGATAAGTGCTCAGCCCCGTCCCCATGACGACACCCGAACGAGATGGCTCGGCATCTCCCGGGGTGAGCCCTGCATCCACGAGCGCACTCTGGGCGGCATCCAGCGCAAAAAGAATCCGCCGCTCCTCTTCTCCCGCGAATTCCTCGGGGAGGCGTTCGCGCAGGGCCGACATTTCCTCTTCAGGCACCTCGCCGGCGCCCGCGATGGGGAGCGTCTTCGTCTCGAAAGAGGCGATGGGGCGAACGCCGGACTCCCCCGCGAGCGCGCGCTCCCAGGAGGTCTCGAGGTCGGCGCCGAGGGAGGTCACCATCCCCATGCCCGTGATGCAGACATCATTCGGCATCAGGAGGCCTCCCAGTCCCATTGCGGTTCGAGCCAGCCCGTATCGCGGAAACGCCGGGCCAGCTTTTCGGGATCCGGCTCCTTGAAGTGCGGAAAGATAAAACGCTCCGCGCTCGCGATGGTCTCGCCCTCGTTTTCGACGTGGGCCCGGCACAGGCTGCCCTTTTTGTTGGTGTCGATAATCTCGCCATGGATCTCCACCGTCGCGCCGGGCCGGAGATCCGCGGGAACCTTCACGTTGTTGATCAGAGAGATCACACAGGACGTTTCGCACCGGTAGGTGCAGACCACCAGCCAGCCCGTGATCTGGGCCATGGCCTCGATGAGAATCGAGCCCGGGACGATCGGCCTCCTCGAAAAATGACCCTTGAAGTAGGCCTCGGAAACCGGGAAGGTTTTCCTTCCGACGACCCTTTTGCCGGGCTCGAGCGCCGTGATGCGATCAAAATAGAGAAACCGGATTTTTCGATCCTCTCTCGTGTTTTTTCAGGAGGGCGGCTCAGGCCGCCTCGACGGCAAACGCCATGCAGGCGCCATCGAAACCCCGGGACAATATCAGCGCATGCTTCATCTTTTCGGCGCGGACGGGAGCGTCCGGAAATTCGAAAGCATCCCGCGCCCGATCGCCCACACCCGGACTCGGCGGAACCGTCTCCTCTTTCAGCGCCCGAAGCGCCAGCACCAGATCGACGAGGGGGGAGCCCCCCAGAAGGTGGCCGAAGGCGCCCTTGGTCGCAAGCGCATAGGGGCGGCGTTTCCCGAACAAATCCGAAACCGCCTCCGCTTCGGCCGAATCTTCTTCCCGGATGCCTTCTCCGTCGGGAACGACCAGATCCACCTCCGAAGGAGACACGCCCGCGGCTTCCAGTGCCTTTGCGGCGGAATTCCGGATGGCGGCAGAGAGGGAATTCACGCCCTGGACGGCGGTGGCCCGGCCCCATCCCCTCAAAATCCCCGCGAGGGATCTTCCGCCTTTTCGGGCGGTTTCCAGCGGCTCCATGACGACGATCCCCGCTCCCTCTCCGAGCGCGGTGCCGTCATTTCCCGAAAAAGGCTCCGGCGCTTCCGCCTCCGCACCCGATGCCGGGCGCAAAAGCCCCCGATTTCGATACCGGGCGACCGATCTCGCCGAAATCACCGCACTCACTCCGGCGGCCAGGGCAGCCTTCGATTTTCCCTCGCGGAGGGACTCGGCTGCTTCGATCACCGCCCGCCCGGCCGATTCCGGCCCCGGGCTGAATGAGGCATTGTCTCCCCGAAAGCCGAACTGGATGGCCACCTGACAAAATCCGATGGCGTTCAACATGCCGAGCGGCCAGAGCGGCGGAATCTGACTCATCCCCTCGGTGAAGAATTTCGCGTAATCCACCGCCGCCTCGCCCTCTCTCGAAGTGAGCGCGGCCGAGACCAAGTCGTCCCTTCCGGGGTCCACCGAATCCATACCGGCGAAAAAAGCCGTTTCTTCCCCCTCAAGACCACCCGCTCCGTCGGCGGCCTCGCGTATGGCGTCCGTTACGCCCGCGAGGAGCATATGGGTATGCCGCCCCATGAGGCGGGCCGCACGGCGATCCGCCCCGAGTGATTCCGGATCGAGCGGTGCGCACCGTGCCGAGGCAATCGGGGAGAAACCGGTCAGTTCTGGATCGGGGTCGGGAACGACCAGACGCCTCCCCGCGCACAGCGCCTCCCAGGCGGCGTCCACCCCCCTGCCCGCCGCGGTAACGACCCCGGCACCGGTGACCGCGAGAGAGGAGGTCGTCGGTTTCATTCGTCCTCGTATCGCCCCAGACACAAAGTGGCGTTCTGGCCCCCGAAGCCAAAGCTGTTCGAGAGGGTAACCCGATGCTCGGCGGGCCTCGTCTCGTTGGGCACATAATCCAGATCGCATTTCGGATCGGGGTTTTCATAGTTGATGGTGGGCAGAATTTCGGAGCGGCGCATCCCTTCGAAGGAAAGGATCGCCTCGACGGCCCCGGCCGCCCCAATCGTGTGTCCGATCATCGACTTGTTGGAACTGATGGGAATTTTGGCCGCCCTTTCGCCAAAAACCTCTTTGATGGCTTTCGTTTCGGTAACGTCGTTCTTGGGCGTCGAGGTTCCGTGGGCGTTGATGTAATCCACCTTGTCCGGGGAGATTCCGGCGTCGCTCAGCGCCCGACGCATCGAGAGAACCGCGCCCGCTCCTTTCGGGTGCATATCCGTGATTCGAAAAGCGTCCGCCGAATCGCCGTAGCCCAGCAACTCTCCCATAATCGGCGCTTTTCGCGCCCGGGCATGATCGAGATCTTCCAGGATCAGCGCACCCGCCCCCTCGGACATCACGAAACCGTTTCGCCTCCGGTCGAAGGGCCGGGAAGCGGACTGCGGCTTTTCATACTTTTCCACGAGCGCGGTCAACAGGACGAACCCGATAAATCCCGGGTACGCCAGAGCCGACTCGCAGCCACCCGCGATCATGACATCCGCCTTGCCGTCCCGGATGAGGCGCGCTGCTTCCCCGATGGCCTGCCCCCCGGCCGAGCAGGCGGAGCACACGGAAACGGTAGGCCCCTCGCAACCCATGCCCGTCGCTACGACCGATGTCGCAATATCCACCTTCCGGCGAAAGAACTGGAGATAGTCGTAGCCGCTGATATTTTTCACGTCCCACTGTCCATCCCACGGGGACGGCCCCTTGGGGCGCCAGTTGGGAAATATGCTGATCAACTGATCCACACTGGGATGCTCGCCGTGAGAACCCACGGCGACGCCCACGCGCTCGCGGTGTTCCACTCCCCCCAGCCCGGCGCGGGCCGAAGCCGCCTCTGCCGCGATGAGCATCATCCTCACCCCGCGCGTCGAGAACTTGGCCAACCGCCGGAGTGCGGGATTTTCACGCTCTTCGATCCACTCGTCTTCGACTTCGCCGGCAATCTGACAGGGAAGGTTGGCGGGGTCGAACTTGCGGAGATAGTCGATGCCGGACTGCCCCTCGCGGGCCGCGTCAAAGGTGGAGGCAATGTCTCCACCCAGCGGAGTCATCACCTCGTACCCTGTGACAACCACACGTTTGGAGGGCCGGGCCATGAGAGGGACATCCTTTTGGAAGGAAAACCGAAAATCGGGGCGGCAAACGGAAATTCAGAAAAGTTGTTTTTCTTCCTGGAGGGACTTCAGCCAGTTTTGGACGACTTCATCTCCACTGGGCAACGCTGCGGGTTCGCCGGTCTGGGAGCAGACAATGCGTGTGCCGTCCTCCGTTTTCCAGTCCGCTCCCGCCGGGCTTTTCTCCGGCAAATAGGAAAATATGTCTTTCACGGCGAAAGCGAGGGTCTTGGGCGTGACGAGGGCAGGCAACTCGTCCATCGGGGTTCCCGGCTCCAGATCGCCCGCCGCCTCGCTCAGGCGCATTTTCAAGATTTCGACACCCTTTTCGGTCACTTCGTTGTTCTCGTCGATGGCCATTCCTTCCCCGAAGAGCTCTTCCACGTGTTCGAGAACAAAATTCCGCGCCATCTTGACGCCAAAAACCTGCTCAAGACGAAAGTTCACGTCCAGAAAATCAAGGGATAGAACCCCCAAATCTTCCACCAGTGAACTGTCCGGCGTGATGGTATCTTTCTCCACCCCGGTGGTGTGGACAATCGCGTCGATGACCTCCTGCATGATCCGCTCGTCATTGATCATGTTTTGCGCCATGAATCCTCCTCATGCAGATTTCTTCCGCCCGGGTTTTCAGCCCGGAACCGGCGGTATCTGGTTTCCCAATGACCCCCAAACAGGGGGAATTAAACTCGTTAGCCCTCTGAATCGCAACCCAGGCCGAAGCTTTCAGCCAGAATGCATCATCCCGATGATGTTGACCAGTGGAGGCGGTTGCTAATCCCCTTGTCGGCAATCAGGGTTTGACCGCATATGGCCCGGCTCGCCGGCCCAATGAGATAATGAATAATATCAGCCACTTCCTCGGGAGAAAGAAAAAACCGTTCGGGCATATTCTCGAGCTCGGGCTGAATCATCCGAAGCGTCTTGAAAGAATCCGTTTTTACCAAACCGGCACAGACCGCGTTCACCGAAACACCTTCCTTCCAATAGCTTTCCGCCCAATATTTGACGGCGGACTCCATCGCGGCCTTCATGGTTCCAAGCGGATAATCCTGATTGAAAAACCGGCTCCCGAGGCTGGACACGAAAACGACCGCCCCTCCCTGGCGGGAGAGCCGGGGAAGCGCCTGTTGCATACAAAAGACATTACCCAGGAAATTCGTCTCCACCAGCAACCTGAGGTCCCGTTCCAGCAGTTTCTCCCAGGGCTTGAAGGGCGCGCGGGCGGCGTTCAGCACCAGGAAATCCAGCCGGCCGAAGGCTTCTTCCGCTTGGGAAAACAACTCCTCGACCGATTTTTTGCTCGAAATGTCGGCCGGTACCGGAATGGCCCGTACGCCCTCCGATTCGGCCTCCCGGCACACTTCCTCGGCGAGCTTTCCCGAACGGCCCCGCCCTTCCCGGTGGTTTACCACCAGGTTGACGCCCGCCCGGGCCAGACGGCGGGCCACGGCTGCACCGATACCCCTGGAAGCCCCTGTTATCAGGGCGACTTTATCTTTGTAATCGGATTCGGACATAGTGGAGGTATTCTCAGGGAGACCATGCCATTCCCGGGGGCCGCACGGCCTTCGCCTCACTCAGGCGGGAAATTGGAACATCGCCCCTCATCGCCGCACCCTTTCCCAAGAGGGTTGTCCCAAGCTAAATCGTCGGGTTTATAGCATTTAGGGTCACCTCTATCAAATATCAACCCGGTAATACGTTTGCCTTTGGAGCGGTTCTATGGGCAAACTTTCACTTTGAAACCCCATACTCGGGGGTTTAATATGACGAACAGAGTTGCTGTCTGTGTTCACCCACCTTTATTCTTAACCCCGGAAGAGGCCAAACAATGGACTACTTGGAGATGAATGACTTGCCCGAGCTTCGGAGTCCGACTCTTGTGCTCGCCTTTTCGGGATGGAACGACGCGAGCAGCGCGGCGACCACCGCGGCGAGCCATCTTCGCAAAGAACTCGGGGGTAAGGAGTTCGCATCCATTAATTCGGACGTTTTCTACAACTTCCAGGATGTTCGACCGATCGTGCATTTAGACGAGGAAGGACAACGGGTCATCACCTGGCCCTCCAATACATTTTACGCCTGCCAGACCCCGGAAATCGCGAACGATCTGATCTTTTTCGTCGGAACCGAACCTCATCTTCAATGGAAGATGTTCTCGAACCTCATTCTCACCCTCGCGCAGAAATCCGGCGTCCGTATGGTAGTGACGCTGGGCGCTCTGCTCGCGGACGTGTATCACAGGAACGCGGTGCGGATTACAGGCTCATCCACCGACGCGGAGCTGGCAGACCGCCTGGGACTTCGGCGTTCGAACTACGAAGGCCCTACCGGCATCGTCGGCATCCTGAACAACCTGTTTCGCGATGAAAATCTGCCGGCGGTGAGCGTATGGGCAAACGTCCCCCACTACGTCAACGTCTCCCCAAACCCCAAGGCCGCGCTGGCGCTGGTCCAGAAAATTTCGGAGTTCCTCTCCGTGGATGTAGGCCTGGGCGATCTGGAAATCGGGTCGAGCGACTTCGACGACAAGGTCGACCACGCACTGGAATCCAACAAGGCCATCAAGGAATACGTGGAAGAGTTGAAACTCCGGAGCTCGGAGGAAGAAGAGGGATTGGAGGGTCTGCCGTCGGGCGAGGATCTGGCCCGGGAGCTGGAACGCTTCCTGCGCGAAAGAGGCAAAAACGGCGATTCTGCAAACGAGTCCTAGAGACCTATCGACTCATCTATCATTTCGTTTCGAATCTTCTCGAACTGTTTTTCGACTTCCAGAAAAATCTTGATGAGTTCGGGGTCGAACTGCGTCTCGGAGCCATTTGACATGAATTCGACCGTTTTCTGATGTGACCAGGCTTCTTTGTACACGCGCGGCGAGTTGAGGGCGTCATAAACGTCTGCGATAGAGACAATTCTCGCGGACAGGGGGATGTCTTCGCCCGCGAGCCCCTCCGGATAGCCCGTTCCGTCCCACCGCTCATGGTGATATCCCGCGATGGAAATACCCATGGTCAGAAAGCTTCCGTCGCCAAGCCGTGTCTGCGCCTTTTGTATCGTTCGCTGGCCAATAACGGCATGCAATTTCATCACCGAAAACTCTTCGGGCGACAGGCGATCGGGCTTGAACAAAATTCCATCCGGAATACCGACTTTTCCAACATCATGCAGCAGAGTGGACAGGTACAGATCGTCGATAAACGTCGAGATAAAATAGTCCGACTGATTCTTTTTTTTCATATACGATTCGGCGACGATCTTGGAATATTCCTGCATCCGGCGAAGGTGCCCGCCAATATCCCGCGCCCGCGACTCCGCCAACTCAGCCAGAGAGTAAATCGAAGCTTCGATCAAACGATCGATATGAGACGTCCGGGAGGCGACTTCCTGCTCCAGCGCCTGATTCCAGCCTGCAAGTTTTTCATTTTGAATTTGTGAAAGCAGAAGCAACTCGCGGTTCTCGTTCCGGAGGCTTATCTGCTCCATGCAACTTTGCACGGATTGAACCAGCTCATCCGGCGAAAATGGCTTGGTCAGGATGCGGTTGACGGCGCCTTTGTTCACCGCCGAAAGGGCCATCTCAACATCTGCGTAGCCGGTACAGAGAATCCGGGCCGCTTCGGGCACCTTTTCACGCGCCATCTCGAGCAGTTCCAGGCCGTTCATACCCGGCATGGAATAGTCCGAAATAATGAGGTCGGGAGACTTCTCCGACAGGAGACGGGACCCTTCCAGTCCCTCGGAGGCCGTTACCATCTTGTAGCCTTCGACCTCGAGAACATCCGAGATCATCTGGAGGATGCTGGCCTCGTTGTCCACCACAAGAATGGAGTACCGGCTGGGCGTGAATTTTCTCGTTGAAGAGGAAGCGGGGCTTTGCCCCTCAGATGACATATCAGTCATAGACTAGCCACATAGGGACTCGCCGGAGCGAAAAATGGCGAAGATTTGAAAAGAACCGGTTACGAGGAAGTACCCGTCGCTCTTCTCATCGAAGCCTGCCGGACAAGTTCCCTGATTTGCGCGGTGTCGGCGGGCTTTTGCAGGAAATGCGAGGCCCCGAGCTCAAGTATTCTCTTTTTGTGCTCCGGATCGTCCAGACCCGTGATGGCGATGACCACGGTCTCGCTTCCTCCGCTGCTTTGCTTGATTTGACGGCACACCTCGAAACCATCGATCCCGGGGAGCATCAGGTCAAGCAAGACGACATCCGGGTTGTAATTGGCGTAGAGAACGCCGGCGCGAAACCCATCGTGGGCAATATCAATCTCGTATTCGGAATTGTCGATATGAAGAATATCCCGGATCATCTCCGTGATTTCTTTCTCATCGTCAACGATCAGAACCCGGAGCGGCCCGGACTTATCGTTGAAAACATGGGGCATGTTGCGTGACTCCAGGAAGGAAACAAGATCGTCTCGCAACACCCGGCGATGGCCTCCCGGAGTCCTGTAGGCACGAAGCCAGCCCTTATCGATCCAGTTCTGGATCGTGACAGGGGTCACGTCACAAATCTCAGCAACCTCAAAGGTCGTAAACGCTTTCTTCGACTCAAGCTTTTCAGGAATAGCCAAGGTAAACCTTTCGATGGATTAGGAGAGTGTGGAAAGGGCGCTTAATCCTTGAGCTGGGAAGTGCAACCACCGGGCGGGGGTGCTTCCAGGAAATCTTACAAGATTTCCTGGAAGATTTTCAAGTAACATAGCTATTATAGCATGTAAAAATAAAATTCCAACAATAATTAAACATTCATCAATAATTAAACCCGACGGATTCCATCCACCAGAATTTTTCAGGAAATGGAGGACCTAAAGACCGGCATCTTCCCTCTTTTTCCTCGCCCGGCGAATCTGATACATACTTCGGGGAGTTGTGACTCTCTTGCGCCCTCTCAAAAGAGGTGAGACCAATGCGTGCCGTTCTTCAGCGCGTCAAAAAATGCCGGGTCACCGTCTCGGGAGAGATTTCCGGCGAGATCGGCGCGGGGATTCTGATTTTTTTGGGAGTCGGCCCCGAAGACTCCGATGAAGACGTCCGCTACCTGGCGGAAAAAACCGTCCATCTGCGGATATTCCCGGACGATGCGGGCAAGATGAACCGCTCCCTTCTGGAAACCGGAGGGGGGATGCTCATCGTCAGCCAGTTCACCCTTTTAGGCGACTGCCGCAAGGGGAGACGCCCCTCTTTTGCCCGCGCCGCGCCGCCCGATCTGGCCGAAAACCTTTATCTCGCTTTCGTTGAAGAAATTGAAAAATTGGGTGTTACGGCATCAACCGGAAGCTTCGGGGCCATGATGGAGGTAGATCTGGTGAACGATGGGCCTGTCACGCTGCTGCTCGATTCGAAGGGTGGTTTCTGATGATTCTCCCCGCGCAGGACATCCCGATCGTTCGAAAAAGCCTCGACCGCCTGATGAATACCTACGGGCCGTCTTTACTCGACTCCGATCCGCTCGGGATGGCTCACCCCTACCCCCGTCATGAAGATCGCGAGGTGATCGCCTTTTTTGCCGCGGCGCTCGCCTTCGGCAAGGCCAAATCCGTCCGGGCGAGCATTCGCCGCGTGTCAGAAGTTTTGGGAGACCGTCCCGCCGAATCGCTCCGCCAATTCGAATTCCGCGGGGAAGCCGGTCCATTCGCCGGTATCGTACACCGGTGGATAGGCTCCGAGGATCTGGCCCGATTCGCTCATTTGATCGGCGCCGCGCTTAGGCGTTACGGCTCTTTGGAAACCTTGTTCATGGAAGGATTCTCGCCCGAGGCCCCGACGCTTCAAGACGCCTTGGCCCAATTTCACCACCGGCTCATCGATCTGTCACCCCGAGGCCGACGCTCAAAAAAAGCCCCGAAGCGGGACTCTTTTCAGTATCTCCTCCCTAATCCGGCCGGGGCGAGCGCCTGCAAGCGGCTCCATCTTTTCCTGAAATGGGTGGTTCGCCCGGCCGATGGCGTAGATCTGGGGCTCTGGCGGGCGCCCCGGCCAGACCAGCTCATCATCCCGGTGGACACCCACATCGCGCGGATAAGCGCCCTTCTCGGGCTGACCGACAGACGAACGCCCGACAGGCGGATGGCCGATGAGATCACCGCCTCGCTCCGCCTCCTGAACCCGGAAGATCCCGTTAAATATGATTTCGCCATCACGCGGCTCGGCATCCTCGGCCACTGTCCCAGAAAACCGGTAGACCACCTCTGCGCCGGGTGCCCCCTCCAGGACGCCTGCCGTCACTGGCGCCGAATCCCGAAACGGAAAAAGCGCGCGGCCCGGGAAATGGCGAGCGCCCCACCGCCTGTGCCCCATTCCTGAACCTTCCTCCCGTTTCCTCAAATACGCTTGCGGCCACCCCGGCACCTTGGGATACTCCTCTGTCCGAGCGACAAATCGCTGGAGAAAGAGAGCGTTATACGTGCCCGAGCCTTTCGGCAAGATTGCCCTGACCACATGGCCCACCGCGCTCAATCCGGAACTGGAACTCCGGGTGCTCGTCGAGTGGCTCCGTAAAAACGGCTTCGACGCCATGCTGGACGAGACCGCAGCAGAAGCGGCCGACGAATCGGGCGGGTTGCCCCGCGAGAAGATCGTTGAAGACGCGGACCTGATCATCGTCATCGGGGGCGATGGCTCCATCCTCCGGACAGCACGCCTGCTGGGCGGAAAGGCGCCCCCCCTTCTGGGGATCAACACGGGCCACCTGGGCTTCCTCGCGGACATCCCGCAGACCGAAATCATCCCGGCTCTTGAGCGCATTCTCCTGAAAAAAGAGTACATCATCGAATCGAGAATGCGCCTTCGGTCCACCGTCTTTAAAAACGGCGCGTCGCTCCCCATGACGGATGCTCTGAATGACGCCGTACTAACGGCAGGCCCGCTGGCCCGGATGGTGGAATTTCAGATCAGCATGGACGGGCGCAGCATCGGCACTTTCCGGGCGGACGGCCTCATCGTCGCCACCCCCACCGGCTCGACCGCCTATTCCCTCTCGGCGGGCGGGCCGCTCGTATTGCAGGGGCTCAACGTTATGCTCGTGAACCCCATCTGTCCGCACACTTTGACTAACCGGCCCATCGTCGTCCCGGCCGACTCGGAAATCGAGATCGCCATCTTCCCGGACACCGAGGCGCAGGACAGGCACATTCTCCTGACCCTGGACGGACAGCAGGGCTGCGAACTCGAACCCCAGGACCGCGTTTGTATCGTCCAGAGCCCCGATCCCGTCCGGCTCGTCCGCCCGCCCAACACCGACTACTTTCAGATTCTGCGCGACAAGTTGAACTGGGAATCCCATCCCCGGCGCAGAATGCGTTCCTAGTGGGGTGGCGGAATGAAGCTGCTGTCCGTCAACGTCTCCGAGCCCAGGTCTGTTTTTCACAACGATAAGGTGATCCAGACCTCGATCTTCAAGGAACCCGTGAGCGGCCGGGTCATGATGCGGGAGATGAACATCGACGGCGACGCGCAGGCGGACCTTCGGAATCACGGCGGCGTTCACAAGGCCGCCTACGCCTACCCAATCGAAAACTACGAGTTCTGGAAGAATGAGCTCGGAAGGGACGACTTCACATACGGGCAGTTCGGCGAGAACCTGACCGTCGAGGGAATGACCGAGGACAACGCCCACGTCGGCGACGTATTCCGGATCGGCGGCGCGGTCGCCCAGGTCTCCCAGCCGCGCAATCCCTGCTACAAGCTCGGAATCAAGATGGGGGCGGCCGAGTTCGTCCGGACGTTCCTCGAAAGCTGCCGCCTGGGCATCTACCTGCGCGTCCTCGAAGAGGGCGAGATCGGCGCGGGAGACGCCATCGAACGCATCAAAGAAGACCCCGAGGGCATGACCGTCCGCGAGATCGCCCGCCTCCGCAACATCGACACCAAGAATCTGGAACGGGCGAAAAAAGCACTCCACATCGAGGCGCTCGCGCCGGAACTGAAGCAGGAGTTTCGGCACCGATTGGAAAAAGCGGGCGTCCCGATTGATTAGACCCCTCCAACTCCGCCGGTTCTCATGAAAAAAACCATTCCGGCCCTCGCACTCGCGCTGATTCTCTCCGGATGCTCGGATGGCGGCGATTTTTCCGGCACCGGAGCCCTGAACAAGCCTCGCCACGGCCACACCGCAACGCTTCTGGGGCCGGGGCGCGTCCTGATCGCGTTCGGCCTCACGAAAACCGACCCGCTCGCCTCGATGGAGCTTTTCGACGCTGGTCAGGGCAAATTCAAAAAGCTTCCCCCGGCGGGGGTCCGCCCCCGGGGCTGGCACCGGGCCGTCAAGCTGGCGGACGGGGCCATACTCATCACCGGCGGATGGACCCATTCGAACATCGCCCTGCGCGAGGCGGCGATCATCCGCCCCGGGGGCGGCGGCGCGGTCAAGCTGGCGATGCGCCTGGGCCGGTACGACCACACCGCCACCCCGCTTGAAGATGGCAGCGCCCTCATCACCGGCGGGAACGACGGCAAGCGGGCGCTGCGCCGCATGGAGTGGTTTGCGCCGGGGAAAAACACTTTCAAGCTCCTCGCCCGGCCCATGTTCTTCGCCCGCCAACAGCACACGGCCACGCGGCTTCCGGGCGGGCGCGTCCTCATCGCCGGGGGCGGACGGGGCCCGGGCGCGCGCTACGCGGAGATTTTCGACCCGGCCGAGCGGAGAACGCGGCTGGCGCCGGGCGCGATGGCCGTCTCGCGGGCTCGCCACACGGCCACTCCGCTCCCAAGCGGCCATGTTCTGATCGCGGGCGGCCTCGGCCCGGAAGGGGCGCTCCCCAGCGCCGAAATTTTCGATCCGGCGGCGGCCACCTTCACCCTGCTGAAGAAACAGATGACCACCCCGCGCCAGCAACACACGGCGACCCTCCTGCCGGACGGGCGCGTGCTCATCCTGGGGGGATGGGGTGAGGGAAACACGCTGGCGAGCGGCGAGATGTACGACCCGAAGCTCAGATGCTTTGTCCCGCTGGCCTCCTCCCTCCGGTACGAGAGGAGGCTTCACACGGCGACGCTCATCGACGAGCAGCGGGTTCTGATCGCAGGCGGCACCTCGGACAGGGAAGTCCTCGCCGGGGCGGAGATTTTCCGCATCCCGCCCCGGAAAAAATCACCGGGGAAATGCGGCCCCGCCGATTAGCAACGATTCAGCGATTCGAAAACAGAGACGAAAAAAGGGCGGCCCGGGGTGGACCGCCCTTTTCGATTTTTCGCTGGCGAAACTTTTACTCGTCCTGGTAGTGCTGGAGGCTCTGCAGGACGGAAACGTCTTCCAGGGTGGTGGTGTCGCCCACCTGATCCGCGCCCGAGGCGATGTCGCGAAGGAGGCGGCGCATGATCTTGCCGCTCCGCGTCTTGGGAAGCGCACCGGTGAAGCGCATGTAGTCGGGCCGCGCGATGGCGCCGATCTCCTTGACCACCCAGTTGCTGAGTTCCTTTTCCCGCGCGGCGTTCTTGCTGTTGTCCCCCTTGAGGGTGACGAAGGCGGCGATGGCCTCGCCCTTGATGTCGTGCGGGATACCCACGCAGGCGGCCTCGGCCACCTCCGGGTGCGCGACGAGGGCGCTCTCGACCTCCATCGTGCCGAGCCGGTGACCCGCGATGTTGATCACGTCGTCCACCCGACCCATGATCCAGATGTAGCCGTCCTTGTCCTTGCGTGCGCCGTCGCCGGTGAAATAGCAGCCCTTCACGTCGCTCCAGTACTGCTTCCGGTAGCGCTTGTCGTCGCCCCAGATCGTGCGCAGCATCGAGGGCCAGGGCTTCCGGATGACGAGGAGTCCGCCCCCCTCGGGGCCCACCGATTCTCCGTCCTGCGTGACGACGTCGGGGACGATGCCGAAGAAGGGAAGCGTCGCCGTGCCGGGCGTCGTGGGCGTCGCGCCGGGCATGGGCGTGATCATGATTGCACCCGTCTCGGTCTGCCACCAGGTATCCACGATGGGGCATTTCTTCTTGCCGATGACGTTGTGATACCACATCCACGCCTCGGGGTTGATGGGCTCGCCCACCGTTCCGAGAAGCCGCAGGGAAGACAGATCGCAGCTCTTGGGATGCTCATCCCCCCACTTCATGAACGCGCGGATGGCCGTCGGTGCGGTGTAGAAGGTATTGACCCTGTACTTCTCGACAATCTCCCAGAAGCGGCCCGGGCCGGGGTGGTTCGGCGCGCCTTCGTACATGACCGAGGTGGCGCCGTTCAGGAGAGGCCCATAGACGATATAGCTGTGCCCGGTCACCCAGCCGATGTCGGCCGTACACCAGTAGGTGTCTTCGTCCTTCAGGTCGAATACATACTTCGAGGTCAGGTAGGTGCCGCACATGTAGCCGCCCGTGGTGTGGACGATCCCCTTCGGCTTTCCGGTCGTGCCGCTCGTATAGAGGATGTAGAGCGGATGCTCGGAGTCGAGCTTGGCGGCGGGGCAGTTGGCGGAGGCGTTTTTCATGAGGTCGTGCCACCAGTAGTCCCTGCCTTCCTTCATGGGAACCTGGTTGTTGGTGCGCTTCAGCACGATCATGTGCTTCAGCGAGGGGCACTCCACGGCGGCCTCGTCGGCGCTCGCTTTCAGAGGAACGACGTTTCCGCGCCGCCACCCGCCGTCGGCGGTGAGCAGGGCCGTCGCCTGCGCGTCCTGGATGCGATCCTTGAGGGAATTGGCGCTGAAGCCCGCGAAGACGACGCTGTGAGGTGCGCCGATACGCGCGCAGGCGAGCATGGCGATCGCCGCCTCGGGCGTCTGTGGCATATAGATGACCACGCGGTCGCCCTTCTTGATGCCGACGTCTTTCATCGCGTTGGCGAACTTGCAAACTTCGCGGTGAAGCTCCTGGTAGGTGAGAATTCGCGAATCGCCCGGCTCTCCCTCCCAGATAATAGCCGCCTTGTTCTTGCGCCAGGTGTCGAGATGCCGGTCCAGGCAGTTGTAGGAGATGTTCGTCTTTCCCCCGACGAACCATTTGGCGTGGGGCTCCTTCCACTGCAGCACCTTCTTCCATTTCGTGAACCAGTGAAACTCGTTCGCGATCTTGCCCCAGAACTTCGCCGGTGACTTGACGGACTCGTTGTACATCTTCCGGTAGGCGGCCATCGACTTGATGTGCGCCTTCTTCGAGAATTCCTTAGGCGGCTTGAAAACCCGTTTTTCCTTGAGAAGAGTGTCGAACTTGGTGAAGTCGGCCATATGGTTTTCCCCCCGCAACTGAGCCTGAAAACAAATTTTAGGATAGCTGTTCTATTGTTGGGGATTCACCGGGATTTCTCAAGTCGCCACCCAAGGGAGGATGTGACGGGCAGGAGAAACCTATTCGCCGGACATGGCCTTGCGAATTTCCGAGGCGGCAATGGCGGGGTCCGCCGCGCCGAGAATGCCGCCGATGAGCGCAACGCCGTAAGCCCCCGCCCGCAGGCAGTCCGCCGTGTTCTCCACGCCGACGCCCCCCAGGGCATACACCGGGGCGCTTCGACCGGCTTCGCTGACGCGATCCATCTCGGCACGAAAGCCGTCCAGGCCCAGAACGGGCCCGGAAGTAAACTTGCTCTTCGTCGGAAAAACCCGACTTAAGACGGAAAAAGCCGCCCCCGCAGCGAACGCATCGGCCGCCTCCTGGCCGCTATGGGCCGAGTAGCCGATCAGACCCTTATAGCCCAGGCGACCGCGAACCTCCTGTACGGATCGCGTGGTTTTCCCCAGATGAACCCCCGCCGCGCCGAGCGCTTCGGCCAGGGCCGGGTCGCCATTCACGATCACGGCGGCATCGAACGCCGCGGCCAGCGCCATCACCTTTTCGCCGAGCGCCATCCGCTCGCGGGTGGGGAGGTCCTTTTCGCGGAACTGCAGAAAACGCACCCCGCCCTCGAGCGCCGATCGCAGGGCGCCCAACAGATCCCCCGACGGGGGGGCGTTCCGGTCCGTGATGAGATAGATCGGGTCGAGTTTCACCGTTCGATGCGGCGGGAAAAAACCGCCCCCGCTAGGAGCCGACCACGCCTTCGAGCGGGCTCGAGGCCGTCGCGTAGAGCTTCATCGGAATCCGCCCCGCTTCATAGGCCAGGCGGCCTCCCTCGACGCCGAGGCGCATCGCGCGCGCCATCTTCACCGGGTCGTCCGCCCCCGCGATGGCCGTCTGCATCAGGACCGCCGTCGAGCCCAGCTCCATCGCCACGGCGGCGTCCGAGGCCGTGCCGACGCCCGCGTCCACCACCACCGGCACCGAGATCTGCTCCATGATGATCTTGAGGTTATACGGGTTGCGAATCCCCAGCCCCGATCCGATCGGCGCCGCCAGCGGCATCACCGCGTGGCAGCCCAGATCTTCCAGCTTCCGGCAGACGACCGGATCGTCGATGCAGTAGGGCAGGACGATGAAGCCGTCATCCAGGAGAATTCGGCAGGCCTCGAGAAGCCCCTCGTTGTCCGGAAAGAGGGTCTTCTCGTCGCCGATGACTTCCACCTTGACGAAATCCGACCCTGTCGCCTCCCGGCCCAGACGCGCGGTCGTCACCGTGCTCTTCACATCAAAACAGCCCGCCGTGTTGGGCAGGATCGTGTACTTCTCCCGATCGAAATTCGCCCAGAAGCCGTCCTTAGTGTCGTCGTTCAGGTCCGTCCGGCGGATCGCAACGGTGACGATCTCCGCCCCGCTGGCCTCGAGCGCCTCGCGCATGACGTGAAAACTCGAATACTTGCCCGATCCCACCCAGAGGCGGGAGGCAAACGATCGGTCCCCGATTTCGTAACTGCTCATCCTTCCCTCTCCCTGCGTTTCCCTGTCACCGGAAACGCGCATTGGCACCCGGGCCTACCCGCCGCCCACGGCGCGCACGATTTCGACTTCATCCCCCTCGGCGAACTTCGTCCCGGCGTAATCCCCGCGCCGGACAATCTCCATGTTCACGGCGATGGCGATGCCCTCGACCTCAAGGCCCAGATCGCCGAGCAGATCCGAAACCGTGGATTCGCCCGCGACCTCCCTCTCTTCGCCATTCACCACGATGCGCATGATGGTATCTCTGGAACACCGGCGGTGTCCTGAACCAGCGGCAGCGGCCGGAATCGATTCGATAAAAACAAAAAAAACCGCGCCCGGAAGGGCCGCGGTCCAGAAAACCCGAAGGGGAAGTTTTCGTCATCCCCCTTCTTATTTCTTGATCCCGCTTCCCTTCGCTGGCATTACCCAGATCAGGTTCTAAGGGTTGCCTCACTCAGGAGGCTCTCAGATTTTCCACCCCTAGCAGGTACTGCAACGCTGATCATACCCCCCTGACGGCGCGTGTCAATCGGGCATCGGGACTCTTTTATCCGGAGTGGGAAGTCTTTTTGAACCGTAGGGGCGGCCCCTGCACCGGGACCAATGGCTGTCATTCCGAGCGCCAGCGAGGAATCTGTTTCTCATTTTTAAAAGCGGATTCTTCGGTCGCTTTGCTTCCTCGGAATGACAGTCCCCACCCCCCTCAAACTAGGCTTCGCAGGTGCTGGATCGCCTTATGGGCCGCTGTCCGCATGTCCGGCACCGAGACGACCTGGACCGAAAGATAGCCCTTGTAATCAATCGCCTTGAGCGCGCCGATCACCTCC
>CAMYJL010000016.1 GCA_947258645.1 uncultured Nitrospinota bacterium | reverse complement strand
TATCTGGTACGCGGCCCTCCAGGGCGGCCGGGAAGAAGCGTGTGTGGCGGGCAGCGGAATTCTCACCTCGGCGGTCAATGCGGCGCTGGCGGGCGGCATGCTGGCCCACGCCGACGAGACGGATGATTCCCATAAAGACTCCCGGTGCCATCCGGGCTGCGGGGTGGTGCCCGCCGCCCTGGCCATGGCGGAAAGGGAGGGCCGGAGCGGCGAGGCGCTCCTCCGGGCGGTGGTGCTTGGATACGACATATGCTGCCGGACCACGCCCGCTCTGGGAGTCGATCCATTCTACGAGGGGGGCCACAGCACACATACGTTCGCCCCGCTCTTCGGCGCGGCGGCGGCGGCCGGGGCCCTCGCGGGCCTGAGCGAAGAGCAGATTCCCTGGCTGATTTCCTACGCCGCACAGCAGGCCTCGGGGGTGAACTGCTGGCAGCGGGATGAAGATCACATCGAAAAGGCTTTCGATTTTGGCGGCATGCCCGCACGAAACGGTGCGGCGGCGGCAACGATGGTGGCGGCCGGTTTCACGGGCGTCGCGGATGTGTTCTCCGGACCGCGAAACTTTTTCTTTGCCTTTTCCTCGGAGCCCCGGCCGGAGCTTTTGACCGAAGCGCTGGGCGAGCGTTTCGAGATCATGCACACGAACATCAAGAAGTGGTCGGTCGGCTCCCCGATTCAGGCGGCCCTGGATTCGGTGGAAATTCTCATTCGGGAAAACGATCTCCAGGCTGGGGATATCGGGCGGATATCGGTCCGGATGTCCGATAAGGAATCGCATGTGGTGGACAACCGGAAAATGCCTGATATCAATTTTCAGCATCTGCTCGCCGTGATGGTGGTCGATGGAGCCCTGACTTTCGCCTCCTCGCACGACGCGGGCCGGATGAACGATCGCGAGGTGGCGGCGCTCCGCTCGCGGATCGATCTGATACCCGATCCCGGCCTGCCGCGCCGGAAACCCGTCGTCGAGGTGGCCGCATGCGATGGGCGTTCGCTGCGTCACGCGACGCCCGCGGTCCGAGGGACGCCCGACAATCCGATGGGGAGAGATGAGGTGGAAAAGAAAGCGCTCGACCTGCTTGAGCCGGTACTGGGAAGCGGAAAAAGCCGGAAGCTGATCGACGCGGTTTGGGCGGTCGAGCGGGTAGAGGACGTGCGTGACTTCAGGCCGATGTTGATGGTTTCAGAAACTTGAGCGGTTTTCTTTGGATTTTGGTCACCTGATGAATGAAGAAAGTGAGGGGACACATGGACGAGTATCATAAGACCGAAGATCGGGACGGAATGCGGATCGAATGGAACGTACCCATCGAAGTGGACGACGGAACCGTGCTTCGCGCCGACGTCTACCGGCCCATCGAGGATGGCAACTACCCGGCGATCCTGACCTACGGAGTCTATGCGAAGGGCGTTGCGTACCAGGATGGCTATCCGCATCAGTGGAACAAGATGGTCGAGGACTATCCGGAGATCCTGGAGGGCTCGACCAACAAGTACCAGAACTGGGAGGTGACCGACCCCGAACGGTGGATTCCGCACGGCTACGTCTGCGTACGCGTGGATTCGCGGGGTGCGGGCTGGTCGCCAGGGTTCTTGAGCGTGAACTCCCCGAGAGAATTAGAAGATCTTTATCAGTGCATCGAATGGGCGGGCACCCGCGAGTGGAGCAATGGCAAGGTCGGGATGCTGGGCATCTCCTATTATTCCAGGAACCAGTGGCGCGTGGCGGCCAAACAACCGCCGCACCTGACGGCCATCATTCCCTGGGAGGGCGGGAACGACCCCTACCGCGACTCCGGCTACCACGGCGGTATCCTGAGCCAGTTTGCCGAGACGTGGTCCAAAGTACAGGTGGCCCATGTCCAGTACGGTTACGGGGAAAGAGGGAAGATAAATCCCAACACGGGCTTGCCGGCCGCCGGGCCCGTCACGCTAACCGACGAGGAGCTGGCCGAGAATCGAAACAACGCTTTCGAGATGCTGAAGGAGCACCCGCTCGACGACGAGTGGCATCAGGAACGGCGGGCCGACTTTTCGAAGGTCGAGGTGCCGCTTCTCTCGTGCGCCAACTGGGGCGGGCAGGGCATCCACCCCCGGGGGAATTTCAACGGCTACATTGAATCGGCCTCGAAGCAGAAGTGGCTCGAGGCCCACGGCGATTCGCACTGGTCGCTCTTCTCCAGCGGCTACGGACTGGATCTTCAGAAGAAATTCTTCGATTACTTCCTGAAGGGGATCGACAACGGCTGGGACAAGACCCCGCCCGTGACGCTCAACGTCCGCCATCCGGGGCCGAAATTTGTCCCGCGGAGTGAGAACGAGTGGCCGCTCGCGCGGACACAGTGGACCAAGTTCTACCTGGACACGGCCAACGAGGCTCTCAGCCGCGAGCCGGCCGGGGAGGGGAAGGTGGAATACGACGGCCTCGGAGACGGCGTCACGTTTTGGATGCCCACGCTGGAAGAGGAGATGGAGATCACCGGACCGATGGCCGCCAAGCTCTTCGTGTCTTCTTCGACCGAGGACGCCGATCTGTTTCTGATCGTCCGGGTGTTTGATCCGAACGGCGATGAGCTGACCTTCATGGGATCAACCGATCCGAACACGCCCATCGCCATGGGCTGGCTGCGCGCTTCGCACCGGGCGCTGGACCCGGAGAAGAGTCTGCCCTACCGGCCCTATCATCCGCACGACAAGGAAGAGAAGTTGACGCCCGGCGAGGTATACGAGTGCGATGTGGAGATTGTCTCCTCGTGCATTGTCGTCCCCGCCGGATGGCGGGTGGCGCTCACGGTGCGCGGGAAGGACTACGAGTACGAGGGAGAGCTTGGCGAATTCGCGAAGAAGTTCCACTACGGCACCCGGGGAACCGGCGGCATGACTCACAATGACCCCGACAACCGGCCGGCGGATGTTTTTGGCGGCAAGGTGACGCTGCACATCGGGCCCGACCGGCAGGCCTACGTGCTGCTGCCCATTATTCCGGCCAAGTAGATGTGAACCGAAAAATTGAAGGGCCGCGGGATCGCCCGTGCGGCCCCGTTTATAGGGGAGGATTTCAATGCTCGTTGCCGATGCCATCGCCCAGATACTGAAGTGCGAGGGGGTGGAATATCTGAATTGCTACCCTTCCACGCCGTTGATCGAAGCATCGGCAAAGGCGGGAATCCGGCCCATCGTGTGCCGTCAGGAGCGGGTCGGCGTCGGCATCGCGGACGGGTTTGCGCGCGTTCGAAACGGCCGCTCACCCTCGGTGTTCGCCATGCAGCATGGCCCTGGGGCGGAAAATGCCTATCCGGGGATATCGACCGCATTTTCGGATTCGACGCCGGTTCTGTTCATGCCGATGGGGCATCCCCGCCACCGAGACGGTGTCTTTCCCCTTTTTAATTCCGTTCGCTCTTATGCGTCCGTGACCAAGTCGGCGGAGCAGATCAACATGCCAGAGCGCGTCGTCGACACCATGCGCCGGGCTTTCGCCGCGCTCAAAAACGGCCGGCCGGGCCCGGTGCTGGTCGAGGTCCCGGGAGATGTAGCGCGAAGTGACGTTAATGATGACCTGGTGGCGGGATATGTCCCGGTCAAGCCGGTGCGGGCGCAGGGCGATCTGAAGGATATCGAGGCGGCGGCCCGGGCGTTGCTGGACGCGGAGCGGCCCGTCGTCTTCGCCGGGGCAGGGGTGCTCTACGCCGAGGCGACGGCGGAGCTGGCGGAACTGGCCGAGCTGCTTCAGGTGCCGGTGATGACGACGATGGAGGGCAAGAGCGCAATCTCGGAAAAGCGCCATCCGATGGCGCTCGGGGTGGGCTCGAATGTGATGGCCGGTCCCGCCTATCACTTTCTGAAGGATGCGGATCTGGTCTTCGCCGTCGGGTCGAGTCTGACGAACCACGGCCTGGTGACGCCCATCCCGCCGGGAAAAACGCTGATTCACTCGACGAACGATCCGGTGGACCTGCACAAGACCTACACGGTGGATCACCCGATTCTGGGAGATGCACAGCTTGTGCTGCGCCAGTTCATCGAATGCTGCCGCGACCTGCTCGGCGGAAAGGCACGCTCCGGCCGGGAGAATGTGGCGGGTGAGATCGCGCGGAGAAAAGAAGAATGGCTCAACGAATGGATGCCGAAGCTGACCTCGAATGAGACCCCGATCAATCCCTATCGGGTGGTCTGGGAGCTCACGCAGGCCGCCGACCCCTCCGAAACCATCGTGACCCATGATTCGGGAAACCCACGCTATGAGGTGATGCCATTTTATCAGACAGACGGGCCGCGCACCTATCTCGGGTGGGGGAAATCCCACCAACTGGGGACAGGCCTCGGCTTGGTGATGGGGGCCAAGCTGGCGGCATCGGAGAAGTTTTGCGTGAATTTCATGGGAGATGCGGCATTCGGGATGACAGGGCTGGATTTTGAAACTGCCGTCCGGGCGAACCTGCCAATCTGTACGGTGGTTCTCAAGAATTCTTCGATGGCGGTAGAAACTCCCCACATGAAAGTTTCCCATTCGCAGTTCCGAACCCGGGACGTGGGCGGTGACTACGCGGACATCGCGCGATCTCTTGGCGGATGGGCAGAACGAATCGAAGACCCGGCCGAAATCGGCCCTGCCTTCCACCGGGCGTGCCGGCAAAACCAGGAAGGAAAGGCCGCGCTGCTGGAATTCATCACCTGCGAGGAAATGGGATACTCCCATTTCAACCCGTTTGGTTGAGGCAAGTTTTTTTCCATAAAGCAATCCATTCACGAAACAGATCGACTTATTATCGGCAGGAATAATCTTAATTTTTCGAAGAACAGAAACAGGAGGAGCAACCTAATGGCCAAGGGCGTTGTCTGGGTGGGAACCCCGTTCATTCTGAACTTCGAGAAACCGATGGAGATATTTCAGCCGCTTGTGGACGAGGGTCTCGAGGTCCGCCTGGACGAGTGCCGGGGACACATGCCCGAGGAGGATGTGATCAAGTGCCTGCCCGATGTCACCGCCGTCATCGCGGGGGCCGAGCCTTACACCGCCCGCGTTCTCGAGAACGCCCCTAACGTTCAGATCATTGCCCGCGCCGGAGTGGGGTTTAATAACATTGCGGTTCCCGCCGCTACGGGCAGAGGTATCGTGGTGACGAACGCCGCCGGCCAAAATTCCGTCTCGGTGGCGGAGCACCTTTTCGGGCACATGATCGGTGTCTGCCGCCGCATCAGCTGGTTGGACCAGAACATCCGCAAGGGTCTCTGGCGGGAGATCCAGCCAGCCCTCCGGCCGCTCAATGGAATGACGCTCGGGATTCTCGGGTTTGGCAACATCGGAAAGCAGGTGGCGAAGCGGGCCGTCGCCTTCGACATGACCGTTATCGCCAACGATATTGTGGAAGATAAGAAGACGGCGGATGAGATCGGAGTGCGTTTCGTTTCCCTGGAAGAGTTGGCCCGGGAGTCGGACTATCTGACCTGCCATGTCCCCCTTACGCCCGAAACCACGGAGATTATCAACAGTGATCTTTTGAAGAAGATGAAAGCGGACGCCTTCCTGTTCAACATCTCCCGGGGGCCGGTGGTGGATCTGGACGCGCTCGCCGAGGCGCTGCAGGCGGGAACCATTTGCGGGGCGGGTGTCGATGTCTATCCCGAGGAACCGCCCGACTACGATCATCCGATCTTTTCGCTGGAGAATGTCGTTCTCACCCCGCACCTGGGCGGCCGGGGGGAGGATGCCATCCGCAATACGCTTGTCCATTCAACCCGGTGCGTTCTGGACTTTTTCCAGGGGCGCCGACCTCCCACCGTCGTCAACCCCGAAGTGTACGAAGTACTGGACCAGGGAGCATGACCCGGTCGAACTGAGCATCCTGAGGTTTTGTGGGGTCGATTTTTGCCGTTCTCAGGGCCGCCCAGCGGTGCAGAACAAGCTTGCAGAGGATTTTCAGGTTTTGTCTGTTTTTCCGGAATTCTTTATCTTTTTTCCGATATTCAAGAATAGAATCCTCGACGATCTGTCTACTTTTGCAGAATCTGAATAATTGCGAAGCATGACCGGTCAGCCGTTACCGTTGGAAGGGTTTGGTATACTTAACAAGTGATATAATAAGCGCTGGTATTTGTATGGTAAATGTAATATAGGATCTGAAGGGTTATGTATACTGGAAGTAAATTTCGTAATGAGAAAGTTTTAGATCAAAAACCCATCCAGTTTAGAGATCCCATGAATCCCTCTGAGAATGTTACTTCGGAAACACCCCGAATAAGCAACTCCGCGCTTCCCGACTCCTCATCGATTTACAATCTATTTGGATCCATGTCCAGAAAAATTCTCGAAGAGAACGATGTTTTGCGTGTTCTTCGGAGCATATGCGAGGAAGGCTGCCGTGTCCTGGGAGCGGATCGGGCGATGGTTGTGCAGGTAACCGGTTCGGACGGCTATATAAACCGGGAAATTTTATATGCTCATAATGAGCCGCTTGAACTCATCGAGTCGCTGGAGGCCAATCATCGACCATCCTTTGTGAGTGAAGTTTTCGTAAAAGGAGAGCTGGAAGTTATTCCGGACGTTTTGAAAGATCCCCGTACGGCCGATCCGGAAATTACACGAAAGATTGGCTATCGCACCCTATGTGTGATCCCACTTCACGTGGAGGGAAAGTCTTTCGCAGGTTTGATTCTTCATCATGAATCTTGTTGCGAATACGGCGAGAATGACTATCGACTGGCCAAGGCGCTGGGGGATCTGGCTTCGCTCGCGATCGAGAAGTCCAAGATCTTGCGGAATGTCGAACAAAAGGCGGCCCGCTTGGAGATCGTGGAGAAAATTGCCAAAGCCGTCAATTCCACTTTGGAGCCCCAGGATATTTTCCAGACGGTCGTCCAGGAGATTCGGAAAGCCGTCCATTGCGAGCGGTGCGTGATCTCGACGATTGAACTGGAAAACAACAGGTACATCTATTGGCACTTTGAGTCGGATATCGAAATTCCTTCCCGTAATGAAATTATCGGAGAAGATGAATGGAAAGGCGAAGGGGTCTACGATAAGAAGCGCCCCCTCTACATTTCGGATCTGGCCGACGAGGGATTAAACGGGCATCGCCGGTTGGCTGAGGGTGGATTTCGCAGCTGTCTTCTCATCCCCATCGTTCAGAATGATCGATGTATTGCTCATCTGCATATTGCCAGCACCCGCGTGGATGCCTTTACAATAGAGGACGAAGAACTTCTCATCTCGGTTGCGGACCATCTCGGATCGGCTATCCGGAACGCCACGCTGTTTGGAGAAACGGAGGAGAAAGAAAAACGTCTGGCCAAACTTGTCGAAGTGAACCAGCGGCTCACACGCGGGCTGGATCTTCAGAGTCTTCTGGACTCTCTCGTCCAGGCGGCCGTGGAACTTCTCCAAGGAAATCACTCCCGGCTATTTCTTTTCGATGAAGACAAGGAAGCTCTCACGCTAAAGGCTTGGTATGGCGAGGCGCCCGACTTCGAGCAAACCGGATGGACGCTCAAGGAAAGAGCCACCATTATCGAGGAAGTTTTTCAAACAGGAAAAGAGATAATTGTCCACGATGTTCCAACATCTCACAAAAAGAGAACTCTCGAGTGGCTCAAAGAGCGTGAAATTTATTCCCTCATTGCTCAGCCCCTTTTCAAAGGCGACAAGATCATTGGTGTGATCAACTGTCTGTCGGAGAAAAGAGGGTTCTTTTCTCGTGACGATCTGGAGCTCTTGGGTTCGTTTGCTTCCCAGGCGACTATCGCCATCGAAGAGAACCGGCTTTTTAATGAAGCGCGTGATCATGCGGCGCGTCAGGAGATCATCGCGAGTATTGCCAAAGCGATTGGTTCGACAATGGAGCCGGAGGCACTGTTCAAAACCATTGTCAGCGAAATTCGAAAAGCGGTTCCCTGCGAGCGGTGTGTGATCGCTACTTTGAATTGGGAGGCGAGTCAGTATCTAAATTGGTACTCCGATTCGGATATTCCCATCGAATCCAATAAACTGGCGCTCGAAAAGGGTGACTGGTGGGACCAGGCAGTCTGTGAAAACAAGGTGGTCATTATTGACGACTTCCAGGAGGTGTCCTTCCCGAGGGGGCGAGAATTGGCGAAGGCTGGTTTTCGAAGCGCTATTCGCGTTCCCATTTTGCGGGATGGGAAATATATTGCTCATTTGGGACTTACCAGCACCCGGCCGAAGGCTTTCACTGCAAGCGATAAGGAACTTCTCATTTCGATTGTAGGTCATCTTGGCCCGGCTATCCGGAACGTCAAACTGTACCGGGAGGTGAAGGAGCGCGCTTCCCGATTATCAGTTCTGAACGAGGTCAACCAGAAAATATCGGCAAATCTTTCTCTCGATGAAACTCTTGAGAGCATTGTTCGTGCTGTGGTGAAGTTGCTTGGCTCCGACCACTGCCGGCTTTTTTTAGTTGATCCTCAGTCCCTTTCGGCACACCTTCAGGCCTCCTTCGGTTGTCTTTCAGAGATACAATCCCCTCATGTTCCTTACCAATTCGGCGAAGGCTTGGTGGGGTGGACTGTAAAAAAAGGAATCCCGGCGAACATTCCGGACGTAAAAAAGGACGACCGGTGGCTCCAGCGGGGATGGGCCAATCACAGCGGCGTGCGATCTTGTGTATCTTATCCCCTATTCGTTAAAAATTCGGTAGTTGGTGTCATCAATACATTGTCGCGCCAGGTGGGATTTTTTAACGACGAGGCCCTTGAACTCCTAGACTCCATAGCTTATCAAGCTGCTGTTGCCATCAACAATGCCTCTCTATACAAGGTGGCCGATAAACGAGCGTCCCGTTTGGCCATGTTGAATGATCTCAACCAAAAGATCGCGGAAAATCTCGATCTTGCCGAAATCCTTTCCAATATTGAAGAAACCACTCTCGATTTAACTGGCGCCGATTATGTGCGGATCTATTTACTGGATGAGTCTTCATCCAAATTGGTTCTGAGGGCGGGTATCGGGAGAGTCCCTGGGCCAGTGAAGGACAGCAAGGTTGCGATCATGCAGGGGGAAGGATTGGCGGGTGCTGTTTTCCAGGATGGAATTCCGATCAACATTTCAGATATCCAAACGGATTCTTCCTGGATGATTCATTCCGGGTGGGTAAAAGAGATGGATCTGCATGCATATATTGGCCAACCGATTCGAAGAGGTGAGAAGATCCTTGGTATCGTTTCCTGCCTGTCCCAGAAAACAGGTTTCTTCGATGATGAGGATCTTCAGCTCTTGGGAACCCTGGCTTCTCATTCAGCGATCGCTATCGAGAAAAGCCGTCTTTTTGAAGAAACTCTTAAACATGCGGAACGGCAGGGGATCACCGCGAAAATCGCCAAGGCGGTGGGGTCGACGCTGGAGCCGGATAAACTTTTTAAAACGATTGTCCAAGAAATTCAAAAAGTCGTTCCCTGTGAGCGCTGCTTTATTTCTACGCTGGATCAGGACCTTGAATATAACTGGGATAGCGAATCGGATGCCGATATTGAATCGTACGGCCAAACTGACATTGAAGGTGTTTTCTATTGGGCCCGGGAGGTTTGCGAAGGAAAGCGACTGATCAATGTGGGAAATTTGCGAGGAAGTGTTTTGTCGAGAGCCCAGAAGTTGGCCGAGGCTGGTTTTCAAAGTGCGCTGGCTGTGCCCATTTTACAAGGTGAGCGGGGTATCGCTCATTTATCTTTAATGAGTACAAAGTGCGGTGCTTTTACCACGGAACATGAGATGTTCCTCACTTCAATCAATGATCACTTGGGGTCGGTTATCCAGAATGCTTCGTTGTACAATGCGGCCAAGAAACGAGCCATGCGTTTTGCCATTCTGAATGAGCTGAATAAAAAAATTACGGAAAATCTTGATCTCCAGGAAGTCCTTTCCAGTTTTGCGATGTCCACCGTGCGCCTGGTTAACGCTGCTCACGTCCAAATTTTCCTGTTTGATGAGGCTACATCCCGTCTTACCCTTCGGGTCTCCAGCGGAGGTGTTCACAGGCCCGGAAATGATGAAAGTGCCCCTCGGTCGGAGGAGGACATGACCGGATATGTGTTTGAGGAAGGAAAACCGGTCATCAGCCCGAATGTACTAGCTGACTTGAGGTTTACGAATCTGAAATGGTTGCAGGAGAGAGGTTTTCACGCCTATATCGGCCAGCCCATTAGGCGGAGCGGGAAGACCATCGGTGTCATTAGCTGTTTGTCTCAGCTGGAAGGGTTTTTTAATGACGAGGATCTTGAGTTCTTGGGGGCCCTCGCTTCCCAAGCGGCGATTGCGATTCAAAATGCGGGGGTGCATCTGAAGTTGAAAAAATCTCTCGAAGAGCTCCGTCGCAGCCAGGAGATGATCATCCGTGCCGAAAAGCTTTCTTCCTTGGGAGTTCTCGCGGCGGGAGCGGCGCACGAAATCCTGAACCCGTCGAGCGTTATCCAGATTCGCGCGGAATTGATCAAGAATAAAGCACCGCGGGAAAGCAAAGAGAAAAAGAACTCCGAAATCATCCTGAAAAATATCGAACGAATCAGGAAGATATGTGACAATCTCCGCCGTTTTTCCCGAGAAGAGAATGCCAGGCACAGGGTATTTTCTCTCGAATATCTGATTCGGGAAACAGTCGAGATGTTCGAACATGAATTTCGGCCGCGGAACATCGAGATCGAGTTCGACCTTGACTATAACGTGTCCATGATCAGGGGAGAATCACATCATATTCAGCAGGTTTTGGTGATCCTTCTCACGAATTCGCGTGATGCCATGCCGGATGGAGGACGGATCACCATTAAATCGAATGATATCACTATCGACGGAAAGATATGGCGCAAGGTGAGTATTTCGGATACGGGCAAGGGAATCCCGGAACCGATCAAATCCAAAATATTCGATCCGTTTTTTACGACAAAATCTGAGGATGAAGGCACAGGACTGGGTTTGTCGGTGCTGCACGGCATTATGGAAAACCACAATGGAACAGTACAGGTCGAAAGCGTGGTGGGGAAAGGAACAACATTTGTCATCTGTCTTCCTACCGTGGAGGGGTATTTTCATCGAGAGGCATATTCGGATGATGAATTCGGGCATTCATCCTCCGGAGATTTTATCTCACAATAGTCGATATGCCTGTCATGTGAAAAGACATGATGCAAAACAAACTCATTTTGAAGGAAAGGGTGGCTTCTCATGGAAAAAGCGAAAATTCTCCTTGTGGATGATGAGGAAGGAATTGTAGAAGGCCTCAAAGAGTATTTGGACGAAAAAGGATTTCATGTCGAAACGGCCAGCAGTGGTATGGCGGCTCTCGATGTGATCAAGTCTTATGATCCCGACTTGATGATTCTCGACATCCGGATGCCTGGGGTCGATGGTTTCGAAGTTTGCCGGCGAATCCGGGAAATCGACACCAAGATCGGAATCATATTTATGACGGCCTTGGACACCGATGTCCATAAAGTTCGAGGGTTGGATCTCGGTGCGGATGACTATATTACAAAGCCATTCAGCACTATTGAGGTAGAAGCGCGAATCAACGCAATGTTGCGGAGGAAGAAAAACTCCCAAGGTCGCAGCATCCAGTCTTTTGGCGATGTTTATATTGATTCGACGCGGCGTGAAGTTACCAGAGACGAAAAGGCGATACCATTTACACAGAAGGAATTTGACCTCCTGCTTTATTTCGTAGAAAACCCGGAAGAAGTTCTTGGACGAGGGCGCTTGCTGGAAGATGTTTGGGGTCATGATCGGTATCCCACCACGAGGACCGTGGATATTCACGTTCTCCAACTCAGGAAAAAACTGGAACCGGAGCCTTCCAAGCCTCGTTACTTTCAGACCGTCCATGGAATCGGATATAAGTTCGTTCCTTAAAAGTTTTTGATTTTCTGTTGCAAAACACACCTCCTTTTTTGAGAGACTCTCGCTTTTTCTGAAATGCCCCCCACGATTCGACTGACGAGTATTTCCACATGCGAGAATATGTTGGACCTTCTAATTTTCGAAAAATAAACGCATAAGTCGGAAGGTAAGCGAATTCTCAAAGCGTTCTTTATGTTCCCATCTGGGAACGAACGGGGTAGGAGACGAATGCAAAAGAAGTGGAGAGTAAACTGGTCCTGATGAAAGAAGAATTCAGGGTTTTTCAGGGTATTGTTTTTTCGAAGCCCTGGAAGTAAATGAACGCTGTAATATGAACACCGCAATCCAGAAATTGTCGGGATAAATTCTTAACGGTTTTTCAGCATTTCGATAAACCGGTCCACAGTCGGAGAAAGGCGTTTTCGCCGCCGGTGGATCAGGCCGATGGGGCGGAAAAGGTCATCGCGGTCAAGGGGGATTGCCCGAAGACTGCGCATGGCTATCTCTTTCTGGAACACAGGTTCGGGGAGGATGCTCACGCCCGCCCCAAGCAAGACACCCTCTTTAATGCTCTCGACGTTGTCGAACTCCATGACTACATCTACGCGCGAATGCTCTTGGCGGAGCACCCGATCGATCACTTTTCGGATGGCGAGGTCGGGGTCGAAGGCGACGAAGGGAACTTCGTTCAGATCGGCGCAACGGATGACTTTATTTTTTGCAAAAAGGTGTCCCGGTGGACATACGACCCGGAGTGGTTCTTCCCACAGGGGGATTACGTTGAGCGTCCTGCTTGAACTGGGGTATGAGATGAGACCGACGTCGGCCAGGTCATCCTCGACCGATCGGGTGACCTCTTTCGGATGGAGGCAGTCGAGCCGGACTCGTGCTTCTGGGTAGAGGTTTCGAAACCGTTGCATGTATACCCCCATGTCGTGAAGACCGATAGAATAGATGGCCGCCACCCGAATGGTTCCCTCGACCCGCCGTTTATCACGCGCGAGCTCGTCCCGTACCCGGTCGAAGCCTTCGAGCAGGTCGCGGCAGGCCCTGTAGAACTTCTCTCCCTGATCGGTCACGGCAAAGGGGCGTTTGCTCCTGTCTAAAAGTGTTACTTCCAGATCGTCCTCGAGTTGGCGGATGCTCTGGCTGGCGGCCGATTGGGTCACGCCACTCTCTCGGGCTCCTCGGGAGAAGCTGTTCGTCTGGACCACATGGCAGTAGAGTCGGAGCATATCGATATTCATATCGATTTTGCTTTTACACTATTAGTAATTCTTATGCAATGTATTAAAATTTAGGGCTTGGGTTATGATGTAAATTCGTGTACTATTATTAGTTCTGACAAAAGGGGATAATCCCCTCCTCCTCCCCGGGGGAGGGATTTGTTCGAAAGACTACAAAGTTGGGTAAATCAATGAGTTTCATGGATAAAAAAGCGAGTCCGGGTCTCTACGACCCTTCATTTGAGCACGATGCCTGCGGCGTGGCTTTCGTGGCCGACCTACATGGGCGCAAATCCCGGCAAATTGTCGAGCATGCTCTCACGGCTCTCAAGAACATATCTCACCGCGGGGCCAGCGGCTCTGAAGTGAATACGGGCGACGGCGCCGGGATTTTGATACAGATTCCGCATAAGTTTCTGTCCAAGGCTTGCAGCGACAACGGCGGGAAAGCAATCTCCCTGCCCGGGCCGGGCCTTTACGGGGCCGGAATGGTGTTTCTTCCCCCCGATCCCACCCAAGCGAACGAGATCGAGACGATCTTCGAGTCGATCATCCGTGAGGAAGGTTGTACTTCCCTCGGCTGGCGGGAAGTTCCTGTCGATCTTTCACCGGTGGGGCCGAGTGCCCAGTCTGTGGTTCCCCGTTTTCGGCAGATCTTCATCGGTGGATTTGACGAGGGTGCCGAGAAGATGCAGGTGGAGCGGAAGCTCTATGTCATCCGCAAACGCATTGAGCACGCTGTCCTGAAATCTGACATGACCGAGCGGTCCTATTTCCATATACCCAGCCTGTCCTCGCAGACCATTATCTATAAAGGCATGTTGACGCCCGGTCAGGTTGAAGTGGTTTTCTCCGACCTGATGGACCCGGATGTGGAATCGGGCCTGGCCCTGGTTCACTCGCGCTTTTCGACGAACACATTTCCCTCCTGGCCGCTCGCGCACCCTTACCGCTACATGAGCCACAACGGAGAGATCAATACCCTCCGGGGCAACATCAACTGGATGCATGCCCGCGAGGCGCTGTGCGAGTCGGAACTTCTTCCGGACCTGGAGCGGATCCTCCCGATCGTCATCGAGGGCGGGAGTGACTCGGCCATCTTCGATAATGTGCTGGAGTTCCTCTTCATGGCTGGCAGGGAACTGCCCCATGCCGTACTGATGATGATCCCCGAGCCTTGGGCCGGCCACGAGTCCATGAGCGAGGATCGCAAGGCTTTCTACGAATTCCACGGCTGTCTCATGGAGCCTTGGGACGGCCCGGCCTCCATCGCCTTCACCGATGGGACAGTGATCGGGGCGGTTCTCGACCGAAACGGCCTGCGTCCCTCGCGTTATTACGTCACTAATGACGACCTCGTTGTCATGGCTTCCGAAGTAGGGGTGCTGGATATTCCGCCGGAAAACGTCATCATCAAGGAAAGGTTGCATCCGGGGCGGATTTTCCTCGTCGATACTTCGGAGGGGCGAATCATTGACGACGAGGAACTCAAGGGGCGCTACACCACGGCCAATCCTTACAAGGAATGGCTCGAGAAGCACCTCGTCCACCTGGACGATCTTCCCGAGGCCCCTCATCTTCCCGAGCCAGACCACGAGACCGTACTTCAGCGTCAGCAGGTGTTCGGGTATACGCTTGAGGATCAACGCTTCTTCATCGGTCCCATGGTCCTACTCAAAAATGATCCCGTCGGATCCATGGGCAATGACGCGGCGCTTGCCGTCCTCTCCGATCGCTCGCGCCTTCTTTACGACTATTTCAAGCAGCTCTTCGCCCAGGTGACGAATCCGCCCCTCGACGGCATCCGGGAGGAGATCGTCACCCAGCTTTCGACCACCGTCGGGCCCGAGCGGAATCTTCTCAAGCCCGAAGCCGAATCCTGCCGGCAGGTCAAGATCGACTCGCCCATCCTTAGCAACGAGGATTTCTACAAGCTCGTTCATCTGGATCATCCGCACCTGAAGACAGCGACGCTTCCCATGCTTTTCCGAGCCGCGGAGGGTGTTGAGGGCCTCAAGGGGGCACTGGACGAGCTGTGCAAAAAGGCGAGCGAGGCCATTGCCGATGGCTATAGCTTGATAGTCTTGTCCGACCGCGGTGTTTCCGGCGAATTTGCGCCCATTCCCGCGCTGTTGGCCACCGCGGGGGTGCACCACCATCTCGTCCGGGAGGGGACGCGGACGCGTGTCGGTCTTCTCATCGAAACCGGCGAGGCGCGTCAGGTTCACCACATGTCTGTCCTCCTGGGCTACGGCGCGGGGGCGATCAATCCGTATCTCGCCTTCGAGACGATTGACGACATGATCCGCAACAACATGTTAGAGAACATCGATCACGAAACGGCGGATCGCAACTACATTGCCGCGCTGAACAAGGGCATCCTCAAGGTCATTTCGAAGATGGGCATCTCGACCATTCAGTCCTACCGGGGTGCCCAGATCTTCGAGGCCATCGGTCTGAACAAGGAGTTCATCGATCACTACTTTACCTGGACCCCCTCGCGGATTGAGGGCATCGGGATCAATGTTGTGGCCGATGAGGTACTCGTCCGACACCACAAGGCCTATCCCGAGCGCCGGGCCGTGACGGAAGAGCTTGAGAGCGGCGGATACGTTCAGTGGCGCCGCGATGGAGAGTACCACCTCTTCAACCCGGAGACGGTTTTCAAGCTCCAGCACGCCACCCGGTCCGGCCAGTACAATATTTTCAAGGAGTACACCGAGAAGGTGGATAATCAGAGCAAGCGCCTCGCCACCCTGCGCGGCCTTCTCGATTTCAAATGGGCGGACGAGCCGGTTCCTCTGGAAGAAGTGGAGCCGATCGAGTCCATCGTGAAGCGCTTTAGCACGGGTGCGATGTCTTACGGCTCCATTAGCCAGGAGGCGCACGAAACCCTCGCCATCGCGATGAACCGCCTCGGCGGAAAATCCAACACCGGCGAAGGTGGGGAGGATCCGGCGCGCTTTGTTCCTGATGAGAACGGCGACCTGCGGCGGAGCGCGATCAAGCAGGTGGCCTCGGGCCGCTTCGGCGTGACCAGCGAATATCTCGTGAACGCCGACGACCTTCAGATCAAGATGGCCCAGGGCGCCAAGCCTGGTGAGGGCGGTCAGCTTCCCGGCGGCAAGGTATTTCCTTGGATTGCCAAGGTGCGCAATTCCACCCCGGGCGTGGGTCTCATCTCACCGCCCCCGCACCATGATATCTATTCGATCGAGGATCTGGCCCAACTCATCTATGACTTGAAGAACTCCAACCCCCAGGCCCGCATCCACGTGAAGCTGGTTTCCGAGATCGGGGTGGGGACGGTGGCGGCGGGCGTTTCGAAGGCCCACTCCGACGTGGTTCTCATCTCCGGTCACGACGGCGGGACGGGCGCTTCTCCGGTCACCAGTATCAAGCACGCCGGTACCCCTTGGGAGCTTGGTTTGGCCGAGACCCAGCAGGTTCTGGTGATGAACCGCCTACGCGATCGGATCGTGGTTCAGGTGGACGGTCAATTGAAGACCGGGCGCGACGTGGTGATCGGCGCCATGCTCGGTGGAGACGAATACGGTTTCGCCACCGCACCGCTGGTTGTGGTGGGGTGCATCATGATGCGGGTGTGCCACCTGAACACTTGCCCTGTCGGGATTGCCACCCAAGATCCGGATCTCCGCAAGAAATTTTCCGGAAAGCCCGAGTTTGTCGAAAACTTTTTCCGCTTCATCGCGGAGGAGGTTCGCGAGTACATGTCCCGACTGGGTTTCCGGTCGATGGATGAGATGATCGGCCGGGTGGACAAGCTCAATGTCAGAAAAGCCGTGGACCACTGGAAAGCGGGTGGCCTCGACCTCTCCCCCATCCTCCACAAGCCCGACATGGGGATGGGTGAGAATGTCGCCACCCGGAACGTTTGCGGCCAGGACCACGGGCTCGAAAAGACCCTTGACGTCACGACTCTGGTTCCCATGTGCAAGGATGCGCTTGAGCATAAAAAGCCGGTCAAGCTCGAACTCCCAATCCGGAACGTCAACCGGACGGTGGGAACCATCCTCGGTTACGAGTTGACGAAGCGCCACGGCGGCGAAGGCCTGCCGGAGGACACGATTCAGATTTACTTCAAGGGCTCGGCGGGCCAGAGCTTCGGTGCCTTCGTTCCGAAGGGCATTTCGCTGACGCTCGAAGGCGACTCGAACGACTATACGGGGAAGGGCCTCTCGGGCGGAAAGCTCGTGATTTTCCCGCCCAAAGAATCCACCTTCGTAGCGGAGGAAAATATTCTCATCGGGAACGTCGCGCTCTATGGAGCCACAGGGGGTGAAGCCTATTTCCGGGGAATCGCAGGTGAGCGGTTCTGCGTGCGCAACAGCGGGGCCAGCGCTGTCGTAGAGAGCGTGGGCGATCACGGCTGCGAGTATATGACGGGTGGTCGGGCGGTCGTGCTCGGTAAGACGGGCCGGAACTTCGCCGCCGGAATGTCGGGCGGCGTCGCTTATGTGCTCGACGAAGAGAACACCTTCCGGCAGCGCTGTAATATGGAAATGGTAGATTTAGAAGACCTTACGGAATCCGAAGATATCGAGGAATTGAAGAGCCTCATCCGGAATCATGTCCGGTACACAGAAAGCGCGGTCGGCGAGCGCATCCTCGGTGAATGGGACCATTATCAGTCTCGCTTCGTGAAGGTGATGCCGCGCGATTACAAGCGGGCGTTAACGGCCATCCGGACCGCCAAGGAACGCGGGGTTCCGTGGGAGAAAGCCGTCATGGAGGGAGCACATGGGTAAGCCCACCGGTTTTATCGAGTTCGGAAGGGAGTTGCCCATGCGCCGGCCCGTCCAGGAGCGCCTTCGCGACTGGAGCGAAGTTTATCTTCCGTTCGCGGAAGAGAAGCTTCAGACTCAGGGGGCCCGTTGCATGGATTGTGGAATCCCTTTTTGTCTCGACGGTTGTCCGCTGGGAAATCTCATCCCGGAGTGGAACGATCTGGTCTACCGGGACCGGTGGCAGGACGCCATCGAACGTCTGCACAGGACGAACAATTTTCCCGAGTTCACCGGGCGGCTCTGCCCTGCGCCCTGCGAAGGTTCGTGCGTCCTGGGGATCAACGAAGACCCCGTCACTATCAAGCAGATCGAAGTCTCGATCGTCGAGTATGCCTTCGAGCAGGGCTGGGTGACGCCCATCCAGCCCGCCGCCCGGACCGGGAAAAAAGTCGCCGTCGTGGGCTCCGGCCCCGCGGGCCTGGCGGCGGCTCAGCAGCTCAACCGCGCCGGCCATCTGGTCACCGTATTTGAGCGTGACGACCGCATCGGCGGGCTGATGCGCTTCGGAATTCCCGAGTTTAAGATGGAGAAAAAATTCCTCGATCGCCGTCTCGATCTGATGGAGATCGAGGGCGTGGTCTTCAAGGCGGGCTGCCACATCGGGGTGGATATTCCGGCGGCGAAGCTCCAGAAAGACTTTGACGCCGTTGTCCTCGCGGGCGGCGCGCGCGCATCGCGGGATCTCCCCATCCCGGGTCGGGATCTCAAGGGGATCTACTTCGCGATGGAATACCTCCCTCTCCAGAACAAGATCTGCGCGGGCGATGCGATTCCGGACGAGGAACTCATCAGCGCCAAGGGAAAATCCGTCGTCATCATCGGCGGGGGCGACACCGGGGCCGATTGTCTGGGTACCACTCTTCGTCAGGGGGCGTCCGTTGTCCGCCAGCTGGAGATCTTGTCCCGCCCGCCGGACGTGCGCGACGAGAGCACCAATCCCTGGCCTCTTTATCCCAATATCTTTCGCATCTCCTCGGCTCACGAGGAAGGCGGCGAGCGCATCTACTCCATCTCTACGAAGAGGTTTGTCGGCGAGAACGGGCATGTAAAAAAGCTCGAGACCGTTAAGGTCGAGATGAAGCGCAGCCCGGACGGGCGCATGAGTTTCGAGGAGGTGCCGGGCACGGAAGGGGAGATCGAGGCAGATCTCGTTTTGCTCGCCATGGGTTTCCTGGGACCGGAGCGCGTGGGTATGCTCGAGGATCTGGGTGTCGAACTTACCGATCGCGGGAACGTTCAGTGCGATGAGAACTGGATGACGAATGTTCCCGGCGTTTTTTCGGCGGGTGACATGCAGCGCGGACAGTCACTCATCGTCTGGGCCATCGCCGAGGGCAGGTCCTGCGCCCGAGGGGTGGACATGTACCTCATGGGCGAATCCGACCTGCCCGCCCCGCTTCCCTGATTTTTCGCGGGCTGTGCCTCAGCGTTTTCAATTCATTTGACATTTCCCATACATGCGTCAGGCGTTGGATCGGCCCTAAAACCACACTCCTGCGCCGAAGAATATCCTGTTGGGCGAATCCTGTTTTTGATATATAATGTCTGCATTATTGTAGTTCTCCCGGCATTTTACATGCGTCCGCAGGGTTTCTGCCCTTTCTCGATTCACGGATGATTTTTCATCCGCAAACCGGATTTTCGCGCGCCGAGAAAATGGAAAAAGCGGAAAGAGGGCCCTGCCGTCTCCGGTCCGGAAAAGCGAGCGAGAGAAACGACGATTTGATCGTGAAAATGAGGGTGCATCCCGCCCCCGAACCGGCTACCTGGATCCTTCTGGCGACCGGACTGGTTGGGCTCGCGGTTTTCTCGCAGGCCCGACGGAGACGGTCAGACGTTTAGAAGAGGCCTGACCAGCCTTGCAACCTCCATCGGCCCGCCGGCTTTCGGCGGGCCGATTCTTTTGCCTCCCGATGCTTCCCAGCGCTGGCACGGAGCGTGCTTCGTGTTGCCGCGGGCAAGCAACACATTGGAGGAAAAAGAAGCCATGTCAGAGCTCAAGGGCACCAAGACCCACCAAAACCTCAAAGACGCATTCGCAGGCGAGTCCCAGGCGAACCGACGCTACTTGTAC
>CAMYJL010000015.1 GCA_947258645.1 uncultured Nitrospinota bacterium | reverse complement strand
ACGCTTTTCGACAGCGCGGCGGCGCGGGAGGGATCCTGATCCGAGATGGCGAGAAAGTTCACCGCCGGGTGCGTGGCCACCATGCCCGCGCGTAGCGTCCCGATCCGTCCCGAGCCGACGACGGCGATTCCCAGTTGTTTATGACGCATGATTTTCCTTTTCGAATCCGGCGTTCTGAATGCTCCCGCGTTCGGCGCGGCGGGTGCCCCTACAGATCAGAAATCGCCTTGAGCATGTTGACCTGGTTGGTGTTCCCCATATGGAACAGCTGGATAGCGTCGCGGTAGAGCTTTTCCATCGGCGCCTCTTTCATCACGCCCATGCCGCCCCAGATCTCGACCGCGTGCCTGGCGATGTATTGGAGCGACTCGACGGTCATCACCTTGGTCGCGCGCGCCAGCTTCGGATCGTCGTTTCCGCCGTTGTCGATGCTGCAGGCCGACCGCCACATCATCGTCCTCGACGCCTCGAGCCGGGTGAACATCTCCAGAAGCAGCGAGGAGATGAGATGGTGCTCAATGATGGGCTTGCCGCCCTGGACGCGATTTCGCGCATATTCCAGCGACTCCTCGTAGGCCCGCCGGGCGATCCCTAAGGCCGTGGAGGTGGCCTCCAGCGTGCCGATGTTGGTGACGCTGCGCCGACCCTCGTGAACTTCGTTCTCCTTGCCCAGGAGGTCGCTCTCGGGAATCCGGCAATCGTTGAAAAGGAGATCGTGTTGCGGATAGAGACGCAACCCCACCTTATCGTGCAGCCGCCCGACCTCGAACCCATCTTTCGGAGGGAACAGCATGAACCCCGAAGTCCCCTCCGTCCAGGGAACGGATCTGTCCGTCCGCGCGTATATCGTCATGAATTTTGCCTGGGCCCCCATGGCGATGAACTGCTTGGTCCCGTTCAGCACATAGTCGCTGCCCTTGCGCACGGCGGTGAGCATGGGCCCCGCCGACAGGGTTCCGCTGAACGGGAGCGAATTGTCGCTTCCCGAGTTCGGCTCGGTAATCCCGATGCTGATGCAGTAGCGGGGATCTTCGAGAAAGCCGGGAACCACGCGCTTGACCTGCTCTTCCGAGGCGATCGCCATCAGCCCGAAAAGCGCCTTCCAGTTGTGGCTGTAGACTTTGGACACCGCCGGCTCGCCCGCCGAAAGCTCTTCTATCACGATGCACTGGGTCAATACGTTGGCGCCGCTGCCGCCGTATTTCTCGGGGACGGCCAGCGCGTTGAAGCCCAGCTTCGAACCCCGCTCGACCAGCTCCCACGGGAAGGCGTCCGCGCCGTCCGGAAGCCGGTCAAACCCGGCGCACCCGGGGATCAACTCCTCGCGAGCGAAAGTCCGGGCCAGGTCCCGGATGGCGCGCTGTTCCTCGGTCAGGCTGAAATCCATTTCTCCCCCCTTGATTTCGAATGAACACGATATTCCTACTTTAGGGGCCGGATTGCCGGGGCGTCAACTTGACAGGGGAAGCGCGGCCAAATGAGCTTTTTCGCCGTGTTCAAATTGACGTGCCCCGCCGCCGAAGGCACTATATGGGCAAGAATATCAATGTGGCTCCGAGTCCCGCCGCCCTGTCCGGCCGGACGTGTTTGTCCCCGCGTTTGAGGATATGTGCGGCGATGCTCGAATACATCATGAGGCGGGTGCTCCTCCTCATCCCCGTCCTCTTCGGGGTGTCCATCGTCATCTTTCTCTCCATCCGGATGGTTCCGGGCGATCCCGCCGAGGCCCTCGCGGGCGAGTTCGCCGAGCAGGAATACGTCGAGGAGATTCGCCGCATCTACGGCCTCGACCAGCCGCTCCACACCCAGTACGTCATGTACATGCGCCGCGCCCTCCAGGGCGATCTGGGGAAATCCATCCTCTCGGACCTGCCCGTTCTGGACGAGGTGCTGACCCGATTTACCAATACGCTGGTGCTCGCCTTCTGGGCCTCGCTACTGGCGACCATCCTGGGGCTGGTGGCGGGCGTGTTTTCGGCGACAAACCCCTACTCCAAGTTCGACTACGCCAGCATGACCGGCGCCCTTCTGGGGATATCCATGCCCTCATTCTGGCTGGGGCTGCTCCTGATGGCCTTTTTCTCGGTCTATCTCGGCTGGCTCCCGGCCGGCGGAAAGGGGACGGCCGCCCACCTCATCATGCCCGTCCTCACGCTCGGGCTGACCGGCGCCGGAATCATCGCACGCATGACGCGAAACACCCTGCTCGAGATCATCAACAGCGATTACGTCACAACGGCGCGCTCGAAGGGGCTGGAGAATTGGAAGGTCAACTACGTCCACGCGCTCAAGAACGCGGTGCTCCCGGTCATCACCGTCGTCGGCCTCCAGTCGGGCTACCTGCTGGGCGGGTCGGTCATCACCGAATCCGTATTCGCCTGGCCGGGGCTGGGCCGCTACATCGTGGACGCCATCAAGCTGCGCGACTACGCCGCCGTGCAGGGCTCGCTGCTCTTCTTCGCCCTCACGTTCGCCTTCGTGAACGTCGTCGTGGACCTCCTCTACGCGGTGTTCAACCCCCGCGTCCGCTACGGAGGCGGCAATTAATGAGCCCGGCGATGGAAGCCGCAGCCTCCCTGCCCCAGGATGAAATAGAGCCGATCCACAGCCCCTGGACCGACATGTGGGCCCGCCTCCGCAAGCACCGCGTGGCGCTGGCCGGTCTGTTCTTCATCGCGTTTTTCGCCCTCACCGCGGTCTCGGCGCCCTACATCGCGCCCTACAGCCCGGTGGAAACGGACTTCAACAAAACGCTCAAGCCGCCCTCTCTCGCGCATCCCTTCGGGACGGACAATTTCGGGCGCGACGTGTTCAGCCGGGTCCTCTACGGCGCGCGCACCTCGCTCCTCATCGGGGTCTTCTCCGTCCTCATCGGCGCGGCGGGAGGGATCTTCCTGGGGCTGGTGGGCGGCTACTTCGGCGGGAACCTCGACAACCTGATCATGCGCGTGGTGGACATCATGCTCACCTTCCCGCGCATCCTGCTGGCCATTCTCCTCATCGCCATCATCGGCGCGGGCATGACGAACATCATGCTCGCGGTCGGGATATTCTCGATACCCACGTTCGCCCGGCTGGTGCGAAGCTCCGTTCTCGTCCTGAAGGAAACCGAGTTCGTCGAGGCCGCGCAGGCGGTGGGCAACCGGAGTGGACGGATTCTCTACCGCCACATCTTGCCGGGCACCATCGGCCCCATCGTCGTTCAGGCCACCTTCCTGATCGCGACTTCGATCCGGGTGGCGTCGGGCCTGAGCTTCCTGGGCATCGGGGTCCCCCCGCCCACCCCCGAGTGGGGGGCGATGCTGGCCGACGCGCGCTCCTACATTGGCCTCGCGCCGCATCTCATCATGATTCCGGGGTTCACACTGATGGTGGTCGTCCTGGCGTTCAACCTGCTCGGGGACGGCCTCCGGGACGCCCTCGACCCCAAACAGCGAAAATAGGGCCGAGGACGTCCGAGGTCTGCGTATCCGCGAAGACTAGTCTTCCAGACTCGCCTTGTGGAAGTAGATCCGCTCGGAAGGATGGAAGATGACGCCCTTGAGCTTCTTGCTCTTCCCGACCAGCATGACTTCCTGCTTGAAGAAGAGCCAGGGCGCGTCCTTCAGGACCATCTTGGCGAGCTGGAAGTACATTTTCTCCCGCTTCGCCGTGCCAACCTCCTGGCGGGCCTGATCAACCAGTTTGTCCACGGCGGGGTTATTGTAGCGGCTGTAGTTGCCCTTCCGTCCGTGGTTCTTGGAGTGGAACTTGTTGAAAAAGATCATGTCGGGGTCGCCCGACATCGCACCCCATCCGTAGAAGTAGATGGGCGCCTTGCCCTTCCGGATGGTGGGGGCCACCAGGCCCCAGCCGCCCGTGCGGAGCTTGACCCGGATGCCCACCTTGGAGAGCTGGGCCTGAATCGCCTCGGCGGCGATCTTGTCGGCGGTGTACTTTCCGGTCGGGTGCCAGAAGTCGGTCTCGAAGCCGTTGGGATAGCCCGCCTCCTTCAGGAGCGCCTTCGCCTTCTCGGGATTGTAGCTGTAGCCCATCTGCTCGTAGGCGGGATTGTAGCCCCAGACGGCCGGGCCGTGAGGTCCGCGGGTGGGGGTGCCCACCCCGAGCATGATCTTCTCGACGATGGCCTTGGTGTCCACGGCATAGTTGACGGCCTGGCGCACGAGCGGATTATCGAAGGGCTTAATCTTGTTGTTCATCCCGACATAGATCACCCGAAAGAGAGGATTCTTGAGCATGTTGAGCTTGGGGTCCTTTTCCACCTCGTTCATCTGCGAGGGGGGGAGGAACATGGCCAGCTGAACCTGCCCGGCCCGAAGCTGGAGGACGCGCGTCGAGGCCTCCGGGATGGGACGAAACTCCAATACATCGATCTTCGGGCGCCCCCCCCAGTAGTTCGGGTTGGCCTTAAAGCGCGCATATTCACCCGGGACCCATTTATCCAGGATGAAAGGACCCGTTCCAACCGGGTTGCGGCGAAAATCCTTGCCATACTTCTTGACGGCCGCGGGGCTCACAATGGAGGCAACCGGGATCGCCATATTCGTCAGAAACGGGCCGAACGGAAACTTGAGCTCGATCTCGACCGTGTAGTCGTCGATGACCTTCACCCCCTTGATCATGGTGATGAACGTCTTCCAGCGCGACCGCTTCGTGCCGAGGGTCCGCTCCAGGCTGAACTTCACGTCGGCCGCCTTGAAGGTCGTCCCGTCGTGAAACTTCACCCCCTTGCGCAGCTTGAACACAATCAGGGTGGGGCTTTTGTAAGTCCAGGAAGTGGCGAGGCTCGGCTCGATCTTTCCATCCGGCGTGTGGAAAACCAGCGTATCGTAGGGCGCCACCTGGACCAGACCGTCGAAGGTCCCACTGGGATGGAGGGCGGGATCGAGGCTCTTAAAATCCGCCCCAGCGGTAAAGATGACTTTTTTCTCAGCCCAAGCAGGTCCCGCCGATACCGCCGCGGCCAGGACCAGTGCCACCGCCGCAAGGGCCAAGCGCTTCCAAGATAGTTGCTTCATTTCCCTACTCCTCCTTGAATACATCAACCGCGCGGAGTGCGACTTAACCGCTCTCCGCGCCGGCGGCACCTGATTCCGGTCAGATATTTTCCTGGATGGTTCATGGCGAACACCCCAGGGCGTTTGGAAGCCCACCTGCCGCCTGAAAAGATGAGATATCCAGGAACTATATTATAGGGGTGGAAACGGAACAATCTTCCGGGGCTCCCAAAGCGTTCCGTTAGGCGGAACCCGCCCCGACACAGTAGGCGGGCGGGGCGGGCTTTCCCGCAGAAGAAGTCTCTCAGGCGAGCTCTCTCACCTTCTCGTCCAGATGGCGCTTGAGCGCCTCGACGTTCTCGGCGTCGCGGTGGTCTTCATCTAGCCGGCCCTCCCCGGCCGGGCTCTTCACGACGAACATGATCGCCTTCTCGTCCAGCGTGCGCCCGCCGTGGACGGTGCCGCGCGGCACGTGAACCAGATCGCCGGGCTCGATGACGCGCTCCTCGTCGCCGACGATGAAGTAGCGTCTCCCCTCGAGGACGAGGATGAACTGCTCTTCGTTCGGATGGCTGTGGGGGGTCGAGCCTACGCCCTTATGGAAGGTGACGAGGCTCGCCTTCATGAGCTCGCCCACGACGGGCTGATACTCTCCCCCCGGGTTGACGGCGAGGCCTATCTTGTCCATCTCGGAAATCTTGTAGAACGGCATCGTGCTCCTCCCTGCGGCGGGTTTTTCAGATTCCGTAGAGCCGCCTTGTGTTGGCCGAAAGAATTTTTTCCCGGTCCCCCTCCCCGAGCCGCGAGAGCCCCGGAATTTCGCAAGCGGGCCCCAGACAAACCACATCCCGGGGGCAGTCGGTTGCGTAGAGGATGTTGTCCGGGCCGATGGTCTTCACGGCAAACTCGAAACAGTCGGCATTGTGAATGAGGGTGTCGCAGTAGAACTTCCCCAGATAGTCATCGGGCGATTCGGCGCCGCGTGCGCCCGGCGATCGATGATCACGCCAGCTCCTTTGTTCATCCATTCGCAAAACTTTACACGGAATACCGGATATTCTAGGCTTCTGTCATCGAACACACAATCTCATCCCCTTCCGGCGCGACGGAGGGGTCAGGAGGGTTCGCATGAGCGCAACAGAACGGATGGCGCGTTTCATCGCCGAGGCGCGCCTCGAGGACATGCCCGAGGCAGTAATCGCGGCGGCCAAAACCGCCATTCTCGATATCGTGGGGGTCACGGCCGCCGCTGTCGGCGAGCCGGTGGCGGCGCACATCATCCGCTACGTCCGCGCGGCGGGAGGCCCTCCGGACGCGACCGTGGTCGGTGGCGGCCTCAAGACAAGCACTTCCCTCGCCGCCCTCGCCAACGGCACCCTCGGGCACGCGCTCGACTTCGACGATTCGAACTGGCTGCTGAACGGCCACGCGAGCGTGGTGGCGCTCCCCGCCGTCCTGGCCGAGGCGGAGGCGCTGGGCGCGTCGGGCCGGGAACTCGTGGAGGCCTTTGTGATCGGCTTCGAGATCTCCTCCAAGCTCGGAAGCGGGATGAACATGGGCCTCTACAACAACGGCTGGCACCCGACGAGCACGCTCGGCGCGATGGGCGCGGCGGCGGCGGTCTCCCGCCTTCGGGGGTACAGCGTCGATCAGATACGCACCGCGCTGGGAATCGCCGCCTCCCAGGCGTCAGGCGTCCGCGCCAATTTCGGGACCATGACGAAACCTCTCCACGCGGGACTCGCGGCGGAGGCGGGTGTTCGCGCCGCCGACTTCGCCGAGGCGGGCATCACCGCCAGCCCGGAAATTCTCGAGGCGCAGAACGGCTACTGCGAATCCTTTTCGGGGAAGGGAAACTTCCGTCTCGACGAGGTTGTGGAGCGGTTGGGCAACCCCTACGTCCTCGAAACGCCGGGAAACAACCTGAAGCCCTACCCCTGCTGCATGTCGGCTCATCCGTCGATCGACGCGCTGCGCGAACTGATCGACGAAAAAAACCTCACCGCCCACGACGTGGAGCGGATCGATGTCGATCTCATGAAGCCCAACATGATGAACCTGAGCTACAACCGCCCGAAGACGGGGCTGCAGGGGAAGTTCTCCGCAGAGTACACCCTGTCGCGGATGCTCATGGACCGGGCGCTTCGCCTCGACACCTTCACGGACGAGGCCGTGAACGATCCGGCGGCGCAGGCCATGATGGAGAAAGTGCACGTCCACCTCGCGGAAGTGCCCGAATGGAAGCGAGGCACCGCCCGGCCCGCCACGGTGACCGTCCAGACAAAGAGCGGAGAGACGCTCCGGAAAACCGGGACAATGTCACGCGGCAACGCCGCCTGGCCGCTCACGAAGGATGAAGTTCACGGGAAGTTCCGGGACTGCGCCGAGCGGCGCATCGGACGCGATAAGGTGGACGAGGCACTGGCGATTCTGACTTCTCTGGAAGAGCAGGAGAGCATCCACCCGCTCATGGCCCTGCTGGCCTGAGGGGCTAACGGAGATAATCGGGAATCAGGAGCAGGATGATCGCCGCCCCCGCGAGAAACGCCCCGAATGGAATGGCCGTCTGCATGTTGGCGCGGCCCCGAATAATGAGGAGAACGCCCACAACCACCCCCCCCAGCGAGCCCTCCACGCTGGCCTGGAGCCACCCCGAGAGCCCGAGCGCGGCCCCCATCATCGCCGAGAGCTTGATGTCGCCATCCCCCATGCCTTCGCGCCCCCGGACCCATCTGTAAATCGCCTGCACAGCCAGAAAACCGAGCCCCCCCGCGAGAAAACCGAGCCCCGCCTCCCAGGCGGATACGCGGCCCGACCACGGCAGCCCGAGAAAGGCGATGACCAGCCCGGCCGCCACGAACCCGTCCGGGATGATCCGGTGGCGCCAGTCCACCACGCCGATGGCGAGGAAAACGCTGGCGAGCCCAAACGTCTGGAAAAACGCGACAGAAAAACCCTCGAGGCGGAACAGGGCGGTGGCCAGCAGCGCGGCGGCCAGTTCGACGAGGGGGTAGCCCGGCGGAATGGGCGCCCGGCAATGGGCGCAGCGGCCCCGCTGGATGAGGTAGCTCCAGAGCGGGATCAACTGCCCGGCGGTGAGGGTTTCACCGCAATGAGGACACTTCGATCTGGGCCCGAGGACGGAGAGCCCCCGCGGCACGCGGTAGATGCACGTGTTCAGGAAACTTCCGACGCACAAGCCGCCGATGACCACCACAAGCGCTGGAAGGAGGTTCGGGTTCATTTACGAAAGACGCCAGTACACAATGCGCACCTGCTTTTCGCCTTTTTTCAAGACAACGGTGAGACGTTTCCGGATCCGTCCCACAACCGCCTCGGAATGGATCGAGAAATACTGGCTGTCCACATCCACCATCGGCGACATCTGATTGAACAGTTCATCGTTCATCCCGGTCAGGGTCTTGATGTCGTCTAAACTCTCGAAAGGCTCAACCTTGCGGCGCGCCACCAGCTCGTTGACGAAAACATCGGGAACCCCCGGGATCAGATTCCGGATAATCAGGGGGTCGGCCGTGTTCAGGTTGATCTTGTTGTCCGAAAAAACGGTCAGCCAGTCGCTCTGATTCAGATCGGGCGTCCCGAGCCTGTCTCGAAAACCCAATTCTTTCAATGCTTTATCTGTAAATCCCTGTACCAGATGGAGCTCCGAGAGCGTATCGAGCGCCCGGTTTTTCACTGGATAGGAAATCGGGAGCGTCTTGTAGTAAGTCCCCTCGGCTCCGGAGGTGCGGGAGTCGGAGTCCGTGTCCACCCAGTCCCACAGGTAATCGACGAGCCTTTCGTTCAGGTTTTTCGCCTGGAACACCTTCTTCATCATATCCGCCGTCCGGTCCCGGAGGCTCGCTTCCCCCTCGGCCAAAGCGTTCGGATTGATCTTGGCGGATTCGTCGCTGACGCTGAACACCACCGGCACGCCGTTCAGATCCATCGTTTCCTTGAGCGTCGCCCAGGTTTCCGTCAGGCCCGTAAATTTGTCCTCGTCGGCCTGAAGGACGGCGATCACGACGGCCACCGGCGCCTGCACCGCCCATCGGGCCCTGAAATCGTCGCGGAATGCTTCGGTGAGGCGGATTTCATCCCGAACCTCTTCGATGAGTTCCACCGAGATTGCCGCGATCAGCCCCACCGCCGCGATGGCGACGAGGAGAGCCGCGCCCCGCTGACGGCGCGCGCTCATCCTTCTGCCAAGGCGTTCCAGAAATTTACGAGCCACCCGGCGCCCCCGTATTTCCTTCCGTCCCGGAATCTTCGGAGGAATGAATTCCCAGCGGGAGGGGGAAGACGGCGGACACCATCCGCTCGCCCCCGCTCCGTTTGAACTTCAGCGTCACACGCACGGCGGCCGGCAACTCCGGCGTCTGCTCGGAGGAGCGTGTGGACCAGGAATCTCGCTCGCGCCTTTCCTTGTCCAGGTAGGAATACGATACCTCCATCACCCCGTTCAGGACGGTCACGGGACCGCCGTAGTTTCCCGGCGGCGTCGTTGTCAGGGGTCTTTCCTCGCGGACGAGGCTGCCGCCGGTCTCCTTTGGACCCGCGCTCAACGAATACGCGACGGAGACGAGATCGTCCGCCCGCTCCCCCCGCTTCCTCCAGTGAAAAACAACCGAGGTGAACTCCAGGCGATCGCTGCGGCCGGCGGATGAGCTTCCCCGCGCACCCTGAAAATAGAGGTGACTCGCGTCCTTGTCCCAAAAAACGCCGGATATATCCGCCGCCATTTTCTGGAAGACGAGGCGGAGGCGCTGCTGCTCTTCGATCCGCTCGCCCATACGGCGGGTCTGGGTCGCGCTGGCGCCCACGCTGAGAAAAAGGACCGTGGCGAGCACGGAAAGGAGCGCGAGCGCCACGAGAAGCTCCAGAAGGGTGAACCCGTGCGGGACGCCCCTCCGCCCGAAAAGCGCGCGGCTTTTTCTCTTAAGGCGCATGAACCGCCACATATGTCGTCACTTCCAGAATCGGGTTCAGTGATTGGGGGAGGCGGATACGAACGCGCACATCGAGAACGCCCGGAAATCCGGTGGAGGCAACCACCCTTTCCCAGAGAAGTTCCTCGCCCTCGGGTGTCTCGATTCGGCCCCGGCCGGTTGAAGGCGTGGCGAGCTGCGCCTCGGCGAGGATGTCCTGGGCCACCATGGCAGCGCTGGTGATCTGGCGGGTTCGAAGGAACGAGCGGAAACCCTGGTCCTGCAACTGGAACACGGCCAACGCCACAACAGCGACGATGGCGAGCGCGACGGTCAGTTCCAGCAGCGTAAAGCCGGAGGCAAAACGCTCAGGAACTTCTTTTTTCGACCCGGCCATGGATGATTTCGACATGATTGTAAAACGGGTGGACGGAGAGCGTACGCTCATTCAGACCCTTATTGATCAGGTAAAGTTCCGCTTTTTCGGTTTCTCCTGAAGGAAAAAACCGGAGGGAAACATCTCCGCGAGAGGCCGCCGGGCGGCCGCCGATGTTCACCTGGCGAAGACGCACCCCCTCGGAGATGCGCCCGTTTTCGACCGGAGCGTTTATCAATTCCAGCCAGATCCCCTTGCCGTCCAATCCCTCGACCACCCACTTCCCTTCCGGAAGGGTAAAGCGAATTCGAATCAAGCGGCCTTCGGAGACGGCATGGACTCTCACCCTCCGAATCGTCTCCACGAGCCGGGTGGAACTCAACCTCAGGGGTTCGTTATCGGCCGGCCGGTAAAGCCGGGGAAGCGCCACCCCGAACATGAGCCCCAGTATCAGGATGACAACGACGAATTCGAGAAGGGTGAACCCCTCCTCATTGAGTTTTCCAGGCTTCAATGTCGGCATTGACCCCTTCGCCGCCTTCCTGGCCGTCGGCGCCCAGAGACTTGATGTCGTAGTCCCGGCCACCCGTGCCGGGAGAGACGTAGACATAGCGGCTGCCCCAAGGATCCGGCGGCACCTGGCCGCCCTCAAGGTAGCCGCCCTTCGGCCAGTTTCGGCTGGCGGGGCCCGTCCCCGGATCGCGGACCAGCGCATCCAGTCCCTGCTCGGAGGTCGGGTAGCGGCCGGTATCCAGCCGGTAGAGCTGGAGAGCGCTGACGAAGGTCTTCATCTGAAGCGAGGCGGCGGTGACTCGCGCGTCCTCGGCCCTGCCCAGGAAACGGAAACCGACGATCCCGGCCAGCAGCCCGAGGATGAGGATGACCACCATCAATTCGATCAGGGTGAATCCCTCGGAACCGCGCGCTTTGCCTCCCGGCGGCTCTTTCCCTGAAACCAAACCCGGAACCATTTTGAAAAACATCTCTGAGATCATCATTCGGAATTACCCTCGCGGCGCTTTAGTGGCAAACGTCACCAATTTTCCTGAAAACTGCACCCGGTCGGACTTGCCGGTGGAGCGATCCACGCGCAACTGGTCCACCCGGATGAAACGGGGGGCATTTTCCACCTCCCGAAGAAATTTGACCATCTGCGCCATCGTCAGATTTTCGAAACGAATGGCGATTTCCAGCTTCTGGTAGCCCTCGACGGTGGACGACTGCGACGGGGTCATCGAGACCAATCGCTCCTTCACGCCCGCCTTCCGGGCGGACTCTTCCAGAAACGAGAACAGGGAGAACTTGTCTCCCTCTCGAATGAGTCTGCTCTCGATATCGGCCAGGAGCGTTTCCAATTTTCGGAACCGGGAAAAAATGGCGCGTACCTGATTCAGATCCCGCTCGGTCCGTTCGATATTCCGCACCAGCTCCGAGTGGCGCGTCCACAGCGGGCGGAACACCAGCTCGCTTATGCCGACGATCAACACCACCCCAAGGCCAACCGCTATGAGTATGGTTTCCCGCTTCGAAAGTTTTCTCATCCGCTACAAATTCCTTTTGTCGCTTATGGGGATGTGAAGAAAAAACTCCACACCCCGCCGGTTCGTGAGAAGCCTCGCCTGCTTGACCTCGGGCTTTTCAAACCCACCCTTCTGGTTCAATAAAACCTTGATGCGGTCTACCGCCTCGAAGGTCATGGTGACCCCCTTCAGGGAGATCCCGCCTTCATCGACGGAAAGCTGATTCAATCGCAATTTCAATGACGCGGGGACCGCCGCGCTGATCCGGGCGATCAGGGCGAGGGCGGATTCTCCCATGGCCGGATTTCCCAACAGGGCGTCCAGCCGGCGCGCCTTTTGCCGAAGCCGGGTCGTGATCTGAGAACCGGGGCTGATCAACCCGTTGGCCGAGGGAAACACCTCGCTCATGACGATCTGGACATTCGACCGGGCCGTCTCCAACCGGCGCTCCGCGTTGCGGACCTTGAGCGACAGGTCCGCCACACCGATTCCCAATGCGAGCGCCGCGGCGGCCACAGCGGCCGCGATGGGCCGGCGAAGCTCGCGCCAGCCCTGCGGGCGGGCAAACTCTTCGCGGCGGAGATCGAACGCCTTGCCAAACGGCTTGTTCTGGATCAGGGCGGCGCCGAGCGCACATGCGCCCCTCGCGAGACTTTTCGGGGACGGAACGCCCCCGCCCGCCGCATGGAGCCCATCACCCCATTCGAGGGGCCGGCAGGCGACGCCAAGACCGGCCTCCAGCTGGGCGGCCAGAGAATCCAGGCCGGTCCCGCCGCCCGAGAGCACCAGACGGCCAACCGGGTTCTCCCGGCCAAGGGATTGGGAACAGGCCCGGAGCGTAAATCGCATATCCCGCAGGAGGGCGTCCCTGTCCAACTGGGCCACCGAATTCCCGCCATTTCCGCCGGAACCCAGGTCGCGGTCTATTCGGAACGTGCGGATAAAGGAAAGATGCCCGCCCTCGAAAAGGGAGAACGAGACATACGCCGCGCCCAGGTGAATGACCCCCAGAACGCCTTGTTCATCGGAAGGCGCCAGCGCCAGAACCGTCCGGAGAACGGCCATCGGCGAGTAGGTCACGAACTCCGGGACAACATCCAGAGCGGCCAGGCTCTCCAGTTGACGGTCCAGCGTCTTTTTGTCCGCCGCAACGGCGATCACGTCAATTCCTTCCCCGCCCTTTTCACCAGCCGGGATAAAATCAACCACTGAACCATCCACGGTGAGCGGAACATGACCCTCGATTTCCGCCTTGAGCACCTGTTCGATCTTGGCGTGCTTGCGGAAAGGAAACCGGATCCGGACCGGAATCGCTTCATCTCCGGGAAGGCTGGCGACAATCGGTGTGTCCCCGCCGTCTCCGGCCCAATCCTGGAAAGATGCCCGCACCTCTTCCCACTTCTCCGGCTCCTCGCCGCTTTCCGGAAGCTCGGCAAAAAAGAGATCTTCCAGGACGGTCCGCTTCCATCCCTGGCGGATTTTCGCCGCCGTCAGGGATCGGCCTTCCAGTTCTACGCCAATCAGCATTCCCGCCACTTTTTCAATTCCTCAAGCGAAAGCTCATCGAATGAGCTGACTAATCTCAAAGAGCGGCAGCAGTATCGCCACGACGACAAATCCGACAACCACGCCCATCACCAGGATGAGAATGGGATCCACCAGCGTCAACATCGTTTGAATGGTGGATTCCGACTCCTGCTCCAGATGCCCGGATACGTGAAGGAGCATGTCGTCCAGGTGCCCCGACTGCTCTCCCACTCCGACCATATCGGTAAACACCGGCGGAAAGTGGCCGCTTCGCTCCAAAGCGGCGCTGAACTCGCCCCCCCGGTGCGTTTCGCCCCGGGCCTGTTCCACCGACGATTCCATCACCCGATTGGCGATGACCATTTTCGATATGGCCAGCGAATCCAGAATGGGCAGCCCCGAAGCGAGGAGCACGCCCAGCGTGCGGCCGAACCGGGCGACAGCCTGCATCCGGTACAAATTCCCGAACAGGGGGATCCGCAGTTTCAGGTTGTCGAGAAACCATCGCCCCTGCTCCGTTCGAATCCAGAATATCCAACCCGCCACCAAAAGAACCAACCCAACCGCAAGAAACACGAAATAATCGGAGAGAAAATTACTCCCCGAAATGAGAACCTGCGTGGGCCAGGGCAAATCCCGGTTGGCCCGGTCGAAAATCTTGGCCACCCGGGGAATCACGAAGGAGAGAAGGAAAAACACCACCGAAAATCCCGTCAGGACCATCAAGGCCGGATAGGCGAGCGCTCCCGACATCCGGCGCTGAAGATTCCGCTGCAACTCCAGATAAGCGGCAAGCCGTTCCAGAATGGTGCCCAACGTGCCGCTGGCCTCTCCCGCCTGGACCATGCTCACATACAATTCCGGGAAAATTCGCGGATGCAGCGCCAGTGCGCCCCCGAGCGATTTGCCTTCGTTGACGTCCTCGCGGATCCGGAGCAGAAGACGCCGGGCGGATTCCGTCCGGCTCTGCCTCACGAGAATGGTCAGGGCGGGGATGATTTGAAGGTCCGCGTTCAAAAGGGTAGCGAGCTGGCGCGTAAACTCCGTTAGTTGGGCAGAGGAGAATCCTCTTTTCCAGAAGGCGGCGGATCGGAGAGGCGCGCTTTTCGGGCCGGCCTCTGCGTCCCGGACGGCGACGGGATACAGCCCCTTGTTCCGAAGCTCTTCCCGGGCCGCTTCCGAACTCTCGGCGACAATTTCATCTTCAAAATTGCGGCCTTTCGCGTCAAGCGCGCGATAGGTAAAAACCGGCATTTCAAAAATCCTCTGGCGAACGCCCCTGTTTCGGGTTTACGCCTGAATGATTCGGAGCACTTCTTCGGGCGTGGTAACCCCGGCGGCAACCTGCTGACCGCCTGCCTGCACCAGAGGCGTCATCCCGTTTTCCATCGCGGCGGTCTTGAGGGTGGATGCGTCGCTCGAGGCGTTGATGAGCTCCCTGATGTCATCGTTGATCTCGAGCAGTTCGCATATCCCCGTCCGGCCGAGGTAGCCCGTATGATAGCAGAGCGGGCATCCCTTTCCCCGTTGAAACTGACTATTTCCGGAAGAGATGCCTTCAACGGCGATTCCCACTTCTCGCAGCACGTCGGGGTCGATGGCGGCCGGCTCGGCGCAGTGGGGGCAGACCCGCCGCACCAGCCGCTGGGCGAGGACGCCTCTGAGGGACGAGGAGATCAGGAAGGGCTCCACTCCCATTTCGATGAGCCGCGTGATGGCGCCGACGGCATCGTTCGTGTGAAGGGTGCTGAACACGAGGTGACCCGTGAGAGAAGCGTGGACGGCCACTTCGGCGGTTTCGCGGTCCCGGATCTCGCCGACCAGGATGACGTCGGGGTCCTGGCGGAGAATGGACCGCAGCCCGTTCGCGAACGTGAAGCCCGCCTTCTCGCCCATCTGCATCTGCGCCACGCCCTCGATCTGGTACTCCACCGGATCCTCGATGGTCATGATGTTGGTTTCGGCGGAGCGGAGCTTCTGGATGGCCGCGTACAGTGTGGTGGTCTTTCCGCTTCCGGTGGGCCCGGTGACGAGGATGATTCCGTGGGACAGCTGGATAAGACGCGAAAACGAGTCGTAATGCGCGGGTGTGAAGCCGACATCTTCCAACTCCCGAAGGAGGCTGCTCCGATCCAGGAGCCGCAGCACGATCCGCTCCCCGTGAACGGTGGGCACCGACGACACGCGGATATCGATCTCCCGATCGCCCACCTTCCGCTTGATGCGCCCATCCTGCGGGAGGCGGCGCTCGGCGATATCGATTCCCGCCATCACCTTGAGGCGGGAGGTGACGGCCATGTGGTGGGACTTGTCCAGCCGGAGGACATCGTGGAGGATGCCGTCCACCCGCAGGCGGACCCGCATGTCGTTTTCGAACGTCTCCCAGTGAATGTCGCTCGCGCGATCGCGAACCGCCTGATAAATCATCCGGTCCACGAGGCGGATGATCGGCGCCTCGTGCGAGAGGTCCAGCTCCTCGCCCAGGCTGATCCCGTTGGCGTCGCCGCCGGCGTCCAACTCACCCATCATCGCCTGGGCGGAGTGTTCCTCGCGCTCATAGAGAGACTGAATGGCGCTTTGAATCGACCGCTCCTGCGCCAGAGCCGGCTCGGAGCGGATTCCCAGCATGGTGCCCAACGCATCCATCGGGGTGAAGTTCATCGGGTCGCAGGTGGCCACCAGAAGACGGCCGTTCTCCTGACGCGCGGGCACGATTTTATGCCGCTTGAGAAAAGGCACCGAAAGCCGAGAGAGAATCTCGGGCTCGATACCGCTGGGATCGATATGGTCCAGATACGGGAGGCTCAACTGATGCGCCAGGGCCTCCATCAGCTCGCGCTCGGTGATGAGATCCTTGCCAACCAGGATTTCTCCGATCAGCCGCCCGCTCTCGCGCTGCTCGGCCAGGCACGCCTCAAGCTGCGAGGGGTCCAAGTCCGTCAGTTCCAGCAACCACTCTCCAATGAGCTTGGTGCCACTTGCCACCGAAGGTCGATTCACATGCGCTCCTTTATCGACTTTCTCTTCGGCTCGATTTGATGCCCCGTTTTTTCTTTTTTCATCTCGGTCAGACGCATATGCTCTTCCGGTGTGGTGATGACCCTCGGCGTGATGAAGATGAGCAGATTGGTCTTGATCTTCGAAGTCCGCTCCGACCGGAATAACCCTCCCAGAATGGGAACGTCTCCGAGTAGCGGAACCTTCTGAACGGTATCCACCTTGTCGTCCCGGATGAGCCCGCCGATCACTACCGTCTGGCCGTCCTCGACCGTTACCAAGGTATTCGCCTGCCGCTTGGTGGTGACGACCGCGCCGAGCTCTTCTTCTTGCACAAAGTTCAGAATCTCCTGGAATATCTTCATTCGGACAAAGCGGTTGGGGCTGATGTGCGGCGTTAACCGCAGGGTGACGCCGACATCGCGGAACTCGAAGGTCTGGGTCGTCGAAGTCCCCTCCGTAGATGTCTGGGATTGTGTGACAAAAGGCCGGTTTTCACCGACAACGATCTCCGCTTCCTCGTTGTCCGTTGTGAGAATCTGCGGCGTCGAAAGAATGTTGACGTCCGAATCTCCCTGGAACGCTCGGATGAGCCCACGGAGGTCAGCAAACACCTGATCTCCGATGGTGATCGTCCCGCGGGCGGCCCCGAGAACCAGTCCGGTCGGACCGGCGAACGGCGCCGTGACGAACTGGTTGAGGATTCCCTGCGTGACCCCGCCCTGTACGAAATTGGTGCCGCCGATGACCGAAGTACCACTCGATGTCGGTTGGTTGAGGAGACGCCATTCCACTCCAATCTCGGTCGCCTTACCCAGCGTCATTTCGGCAATGAGGGCTTCCACCAGCACCTGGGAGCGCTGAATATCGAGCTTCCGGATTATTTCAACAAGCGACTGGTAGTCTTCTGGCGAAGCGCGAACAATGAGAGAGTTCGTGGCTTTGTCAGGTGTAATCGCAACATCCTCAAGCAAATTCACTCCAGCCACCGCCTGTGAGACGGGCACCGCGGCCGTGGGCCGCCGGGGCTGCCGGGCGGGCGCCTGCCGGCCTGAGGAAGCCGAACGCCTGGTGATGTCCTGATTCCCCAAAATCTGCTGGTTCAAAACGTTTGCCAGCTCCTCGGCCAGAGCGTTTTTCAAGCGGTATACATGGATGAGCTTGCGCTCCGGTGGCGGGGGGATATCCAGTTTTTTCACAAGACTGCGAAGGCGGAATATCTCGGACGGCGGCGCAACCAATACGATCGCGTTCGTGCGCTCGTCGGGAAGGATTTTGACCTGATCCCGTCCGGAACCAACAGTCTGCCTTCCCCGGGTCCGGGCCGCTCCCGGGCGCGGTGCCCGCGTAACCGCCGCTCGCGTCGGACCCGATTCGACCAGCTGCCTCAGTATTTGGGTCAAATCCTGTGCCACGGCATATTTGAGGCGAACCACCACCACATTGGCACCGGCAGACGGGATGTCCACCGAACGGATGATGGCAGTAACCCGGCGGACGTTCGCGGCGGTATCGGTCATGATGATGGCGTTGGACGGCTGGTAGGCGATCAGGCTGCCCTCCCGCGCCGCAAGCGGCCGAAGCAGGCCCACCAGGGCACCCGAATCCGCATGTTCCAGCTGGATAAAACTGGTGACGATTCGATCGGAAGGCGGGAGTTTATCGGCCTCACTCGGCGACAGAGTGGAAATTCCGGTTCGGGGCGCGTCGGAGAGCGGGATAATTTTCGTCACTTCTCCGCTGCGCACGGCCGTAAAACCATAAGTATGAAGCATGGATAGGAAAACCCGGTAGACGTCCCTGATCCTGATTTTTCTGGGAGTGATAATCGTCACCTTCCCCCGGACTTTTTCATCCACCAGAAAGTTTCGGCCAATCAGTTCGCTGATTTGCTTGATCACAACCCGAATTTCGGCATTGTCGAAATCGAGGGCCACCAATTGGTCGGGTCCAAGCGTCCGTCCGTCCCTGATGGGTTGCGCCGGAACCGCTTCCGCGAAAAATCCGAATATGAACAGAGCAACAAGCGTCACCCTGATCAATTTACCGAAGGTGAGACCAAGAAGGCCTCCTCTTCTCCCTATGAATTCCATCGGTACCGCCTCCACTATTATTGAATACGTAAAATAAAGTCGTATCGTTTTCCTCTACGGGAAATCTTCATCGTGGCCTCGTTCCGGCCCAGAATATTGATGATGCCTGCCTGGAAATCATCCCGGCTTGTGACGGGAACATCGTCAATTTCGTGTATGACGTCGCCCCCGCGCAGTCCGAGCATCCGAATCAATCTCCCCCGGCCGCTCGGAAATATCCGAACCCCCGTTTCGCCGGCATTGCCCCGGTAGTCCACCACCCGAAGCTGATTCTCAAACCCGGCGGACGAGGCAACCAGATTTTCCAGACTGGTACGACTTAAACGCCGGGTCAATTTTCTCGGCTGGGAAGAGCGGTTTTCCTCCGGACGGGACGGGGTGGACCTCCCGCGCCGATCGGGCGCAGTGGGCCGCTGAAAAGAAGCGCTCTGTTTCGAGCCAGCGTTCAGGTTCTGCTCAAAAGCGCGAATCGTGACGACTTTACCGTCGCGCAGCAGACGAACTTCTCCGCGCTCGACACCTTGAACGACGGCGCCCTGAACGCGGTCGCCCATGCGATGTATGGTCTGTGTTCTGGAACCTGCTTCCTCCAGGATGGCGTACCGAACGCCCTCCGGCCCCACGGTTGTCCCGACCAGTATGATTGACAAAGGAGGCCGGCTTTTTTTCGGACGGATAGATGCGCGAGGACGGATTTTCTTGGGCTGTGGCCTGGACGCCGACGGGGAATTTGGCTTCAGGGAAGCCGCGCCGAACAGATTCCGGCTTACGATGATGTTGTAGTCTTTCTTCTCGACCTTTCGGGCGGGTGGCTCGTCCGGCCGGGCTTTTACCTTGAGGGACGCGGACCCGGCGGGTTCCTGCAGGGTCTGATAGGTGGAGTAAACGTCCATGCCCATCACGACGCTGGCGGTCACCAATACGATGGCCACGCCGTAAAGAATAATCTTGGACATTCCGACGTCCTCCATTCAGCGGCTCAAACCCGGGCATCGTCCGAAAAAGGGATTCTCCATTTTACCCCCCACCAGAGACGCTGTGTTACCGGGCCGCAAAAATTCCCGTTTCTTTTGCCTTCAACTCCACCCTGCGGTTCCTGGCCCGGCCCGCTTTGGTTGCGTTCGAAACCACGGGGCGCGACTCCCCAAACCCTCTTGCCGAAAGGCGTTCCCTGCGAATGCCCTGCTCCACGAAGTACCTCATGACGGCCAGGGCCCGCTTTTGAGAGAGCCGCTGGTTGTAGGCCGCGGGGCCGCGCCCATCCGTGTGGCCTTGAATTTCCACCTGGAGAGCGGAATTTTTCTTCAAAACCGCCACGGCCCGATCCAGCATCGAACGGAACCTGGGCTTGATCGTCGCTCTGTCGAAATCGAAAAGAATACCGCTGAGCACCCAGGGAGCTTTCATCTTCAATTTGGGGCTCTCGGCGGGCGGCTGCCACTCTTTCCTTGCCACCGCCAGACGGGGCTTGAGAGCCGCGGAACGGGGACGCATTTTTCCCGACTTGACATTTTTTTCGCTGGGCCGGAAAGGCGGTTTCGTCCCCGCGGGGAAGGTATCCGCTTTCGGGATCACCGGCGCTACCCCCGGCTGGCCCTGGCCGGATTCCATGCGAGCCGGCATCGGCTTGACGGGACCGATGACTTCGTTAAAGCGGGGATCTTTGCGGATGACAAGATACCGGGAATCCGTCCGGACCCGATCCAGCGTGTTTGGGGTCAGACGGTCCGCGTGGTCCAGCAGGAGAAGAAGCGCGTCATTCACCCGCCTGGAGTCCACATACAAATTCAAGAGGCCGAAAACCG
>CAMYJL010000014.1:1187-22501 GCA_947258645.1 uncultured Nitrospinota bacterium | reverse complement strand
CTGTTCACATGGCTCGTCTTCAGGACCACCATCTCCTTGATCTTGCACGAGAGTACGCTTCCCACCACCACGCGCTGAATTGTGGCGGTAAAAGCGACGAACAACTGCGCCAAGTGGGGCGAAAGGGCCAGGACGCGGGCAGAGTTCGGCACCCGCCCTAGAAACTCGTTCGTCGCATCGAAAAACAGGGCGGTGTGGCCCTCCGCCTCTTCGGGGTTCAGCATCGGTATCTTCGCTTCCATGCGATCTCCTTTCTCATCCGCCCAGTTCGGGCAGAATCTCCTCTCCGACAAAGCGGACAATCCGCCGGCGAAGCTCCAGCGTGTAGGACATGGCGAACACAAACGTCTTCGCGCCGAGCTTCGCAATCTCCCGGAAACGCTCCCTGCACTCATCGGGCGAGCCGGTCACCGAAAAGCGATCAACGAGGTAGTCGGTGATGTGTTGCGCGTTCGGGCTGCCCGCCCCGACGTTGAACTCGTCGTAGTTGTCCCGGAACCGCTGGACCTCCTCCTTGTGCGCGTCGGGAACGGCGTTCAGGGCCAGCCGGAAGTTGTGATTCGCCCGGGTGCAGATCCGCGGGCGGACGGACTCGCGCGCGGCGTCTCCGTCCTCCTCGATGTGGACGATGGCGTTCAGCCAGAGCTCGACATCCGCCGGATCGCGTCCGGCCCGCTCCGCCCCAATGGCGATGTGCTCCCTCGCCCAGGCGACGACTTCGGGGGTGATGCCCGAGCCCAGGATCACCCCGTCGGCGGTCTCCCCGGCGAGCTCGAGCGTCCGGGGGCCGTCGGCCGCCAGAAAAATCGGCAGGTGGGGCTTCTTCCAGTTCGAGGTGATCTCGGCGCCTCCGAATCGGGTGGGTTCCCCGTTCAACAGAGATCGCGTGGCCAGCATGGCCTCCCGCATCCGCCTGAGCGGCGTGCTCGTCAGGCCCACCGAGTAGAGCGGCGTATCGCCCGAGCCGAAACCGATCATGACCCGGCCCTCCGCCACGTCATCGACCGAGCCGATGGCGTTCACGGTGGTCATGAGGTGGCGCGTCTCGAAGTTCGTGACCGAAGTGCCCAACTGCGCGCGCCTGGTCTCACGGGCCATCAGCCCGAGCATGACGTAGATGTCGCGGCAGTGAAGGCGCGATGTCGAAACCGCGTCGGCCAGCGTGATGGGGTCCAGGCCCAGCTCCTCGGCCTCTTTCACGAAACCGAGAAACTCATCCATCGGCGGGAACTCACGGAACGAGCTGATCTGGATGCCGAAGCGCATGGGAATTACTCCTTTTCGCCGGGCGGGGGGGAGGCGAAGCTGTTGCCCATGGCGATGACGGCCTCTCGGCCTCCGTAGCGCTCGACGAGCGCCGCCTGATCCGCCTTCGCCCGGCGATCCACCTCGTCCGGATCGACCACCTCGCGCAGCGCCGCCTCCAGCTCACGCAGGAGGTTTTGATGCGCCGGATCGGCGGCGAGATCGCTCAATTCCTCGGGATCGGCCTCGAGGTCAAAAAGCTCCGGCGCGTGGTCCACGTAATGGATGTACTTGAAATTCCCCCGGCGTATCATGAACAAACCCGTTTTCGCTCCAAGGGCGTGAAACTCGCTGAAAACCGTCCGATCGGGCTCGTCCGGCCCGTCTGCGATCTCAAACAGCGACTCTCCCGGCAGGTCTTTCTCTTCATCGGTCATCTCCAGACCCACGCAATCGAGAACCGCGGGGTACAGATCGACCAGAGAGACCGGCGTCCGGGAAACCTTCCCGGAGGGAACATCGGGGCCCGCAACGATCAGGGGGACGGCGGCCGACTCTTCGTACATGGTCGATTTTCCCCAAAGGCCGCGCGCGCCCAGGTTGTCGCCGTGATCGCTCGCAAAGATGACCCGCGTGTTTTCTCTGAGGCCATATTCGTCGAGGACGCCGAGAATCTTCCCCACGTTCGCATCGACATAGCTGATCATCCCGAAATAGGAGGCGATGGCGACGCGCTTTTTCTCCTCGTCGAAGTAGTCCTCGTAGGGGGCGCAAATGTGCAGCGCCTTGATCCACGGATGCCAGGACTGATCGCCCGACGGGTGCGGCTTGGGCATGGGGATCTGATCGAGCGGGTACATCTCGAAAAACTCGGGCGGCGCGATGAACGGAAAATGCGGACAAGTGAGCGAGACGAACAACACCCACGGGCGTTCGGCGTACTTCGGCGCTTCCTCCGCCAGCCAGCCGCACGCCCGATCCGTCACCTCGCGGTCGTAGCGGGTGTAGCTCGACTCGCCGGGGCCAGCGTCGTTTGACATGCGATCGGAGTTCCGCCGGACGGGCAGGCCCAGGTTGTCCCGCACCGAGCTGTAGATATCGCCAATTCCGTCATTGGACGCATGAAGCGGGATGATCTGCTCATCGAAGCCGGTCGGAAAGCCGGCGTTGCGGTAGTGGAGCTTCCCGACCGAGGTGGTCCGGCAGCCCGCCGCCTGGAGCCGGTGGCCCCAGCTCGGCACCTGACCCTCGTAGGGAAAGGCGTTGTCCCACGCGCCGATTTCATGAACGTAGCGGCCGGTGGCGAAACTGGCGCGCGCGGGAATGCAAATCGGGCAGTTCGTGTAGGCGTCGGCGAACCTCGTCCCCGAAGCCGCCAGCCCGTCCAGATTCGGCGTCTTGACGACGGGATGGCCGTAGCAGCCGAGCGTCATCTGGCTGTGCTCGTCGTCCACCAGGATGAGCAGGTTCATCGGCTTCATCCGGGCGCCCCTCTAGTATTCATCGTCATGGTAGTCGCCCGGGGTGGGCGTGGCGCCGCCGTGCCCGTGGTTGAGGACCGTCTCGCGGCCCCCGTGGCGATCGATGAGCGCCGCCTGATCCGCCTTGGCCCGCCGGTCCACGGCCTCGGGGTCGACGATTTTTCGAAGGACCGCCTCGAATTCGCGCAAAATCTCCTCATGACCGGGGCTGGCGGCGAGATCGTTCAGCTCTTCCGGATCAGCATCCAGATCGAAAAGCTCCGGCCGGAAATCGACATAGCGGATGTATTTGAACTTCCCCCGCCGGAGCATGTAGGCCGCCGTCTTGGCCCCGGCGGCGTGGTATTCGCTGAAGACGGCGCGTTCATAATCGTCGGCCCCGGCGGCGATTTCATAAAGCGAGCGGCCGGGCCGGGTTTTGTCGTCTTCATTGAGCGCCACACCGGCGGACGCCAGAATCGTCGGGTAAAAATCCGCCAGCGAAACCGGCGTGGACACCATTTTCCCGGCGGGAACGTCGGGCCCTGCCATGATGAGGGGCACGGCCGCCGCTTCCTCGTACATCGTCCCCTTCCCCCACATGCCCCGCGCGCCCAGGCTCTCGCCGTGATCGCTCACGAAGACGACCCGGGTGGAATCCGCCAGGCCGGCCCTGTCGAGACTGCCGAGGACGAGCCCCACGTTGCGATCCACAAAGGAGCAGAGACCGAAATAGGAGGCGATAGCGATCCGCCGCTTCTCGTCGTCGAACGGCTCATCCGAGGGAAGGCAGGTGCGGAACGCCTCGATCCACGGATGGGGGGGCCGCCCGTCTGTGGCGTTGGGCTTGGGCAGGGGCATTTCGTCCGGCGGATACATCTCAAAAAATTCCTGGGGCGCTATCAATGGATAATGCGGACTCACGAACGAGACAAACAGCACCCAGGGGCGCTCGCTGTACCGCCCGGCCTCTCCTTCGAGCCATTCGCAGGTTCTCTGTGTGATGTCCACATCGTAGTTGGAGTAGCTCGTCTCGCCCGCGCCGATCTGCGCCGCCAGCGTTTTAGAGCTCTCCCGGACGGGAAGCTCGTCGCGCACCGAGCCGAGTATGTCGCCGACGCCGCCGTCCCGGGCGTGCATGGGGATGATCTGCTCGTCGATCCCGGTCGGGTCGGTTTCGTTCCGGTAGTGGAGCTTTCCGATCGAAATATTGCGGACGCCGGAGGCCTGAAGCCGGTGGCCCCAGCCCGGCACGCGCCCGTCGTAGGGCGTCGCGTTGTCCCAGTAGCCGATCTCATGAACGTATTTCCCCGTGGCGAAGCTGGCGCGGGCGGGGGTGCAGATCGGACAATTCGTGTAGACGTTCTCGAAGCGGGTTCCCGACGCCGCCAGCCTGTCCAGGTTCGGCGTCTTCACCAGCGGGTGGCCGTAGCAGCCCATCGTCTTCTGGCTGTGCTCGTCGTCCATGATGATCATCAGGTTCATCGGTTGCATGTCATGACCCCAGAGTTATCTTTTGACGGAATTTTCGTTTTCCAGAACAGCCGAAGTGAAACTCACGCCGGGCGGATCCGGCGCGGCTTCGGAATCGGGCACCACCGCCCGTTTTTCGACGCAAAGGCGCCCGCCCTCCTGCCGCATGACGATGTTGCAGGTCCATTTCTCATCGTCGCGCTCCGGAAAATCGAGGCGAAAATGACCGCCGCGGCTCTCTTCGCGAAAGAGCGCCGCCGTTCCGAGCATCCGGGCCACCTGAACAAGGTTCCGGGTCTCCAGCGTCCGGCGCAGGCAATCGCACCTTGCCCGCAGCGTATCCCCCGACACGCCCACCTCATCGAAGCGTTCCTCGAACTCGTCCAGCTTTTTCAGGCCTTCCTCGAGGCGATCCCCCCGCCGGACCTGGCCGATGCATGTCACCACCAGTTGCTGCACCTCGCGCCGCCAGTCATCGGGCGATGGCCCTTCCGCCCGTCCGAGGCGCTCTTCCAGCTTGCCCAATTCCTCGCTCCAGTTTCCGGCGTCGGGATCGGGCGCATCGAGCTGGCCGAGCTCGCAGGCCGCCGCCATCCCGGAGCGGAACCCAAAGACATAGCTGTCCGCCAGCGCCGCCCCGCCCGTGCGGTTGGCGCCGTGAATACCCCCAGCCGCTTCGCCTCCGGCGTAAAGGCCCTTCAGGTTCGTCCGCCCCCACTCGTCGATCACCACGCCGCCGAGGTAGGTGTGCGGCCCGCTCGTCACTTCGACGGGCTCTTCCGCCATGTCCACACCGCTGGTCTTGAACACCCGGATGATGGCCGCCGTCGCTCCGTCGTTCACCTCATGGAGCATGTGGCGCGCGTCGAGATAAATGGCGTTGTTCCCGGTTCCCCGGCCATGGAAGATTTCCTGCGCCACGCCGCTGTTGATCATCGCGCGGGTGGAGCGCTCCCAGTTTTCGGGGTCGTAGTTTTTCATGAATCGCTCACCGTCTTTATTGAGGAGGTAGGCCCCTTTGTGAATGAAGCCGCTCGTATGCGTCGGATATCCCGCGATTTTAGGCGGAGCGGCGGTTAGAAGCTGGTAGTCGATAAACTCCATGTCGATGAGATCCACACCGGCGCGCATCGCCATGGCGTAGCCGTCGCCCGTTATCGTGGGAGGCGAGTCGTTGAGCTCGTGGAGCTGCGGCGCGCCGCCCGTGGCGAGCACAGTGGCATTGGCGTGAATGACGACGGGCACTCCCTCGCGGTGGCGAAATCCCCACGCGCCTATCACCCTGCCGTTTTCGCGCAGCAGATCGACCAGCATCAGATGCGCCTCGGGGGCGATGTCCCACTCCTTGACCTTCTTCGAGAGGGAGGCCATGAGCGGCTTGCCCATCAAATCGCCGCAATGGACAAGCCGGGGATAGCGGTGGGAGCCGCTGGGTTTCTGGTGAAACCGGGTGGGGTCTTCCTCCATCCGAATGAGGCCGAGCCCCCATTCGTCCAGCTCCAGCGTCCGGTCGATCGCCTCCTCGCTCATGATCCGCATCAGGCGCCGGTTGCATGTGTTCTCGCTCGCCTTGACCGCGTCCTCGTACAGAAATTCCGGCTTGTCCTCCGGAACGGCGTGCCCGATGGCGATTGTGTGGCCGCCGCGCGCCATTGATGAGCTCCCCGACGGAAAGGTTCCCTTGGTCACGAGCATCGGCTTGACGCCGGAGCGCACGGCCCCGACCGCCGCCATCATTCCGGCCACCCCGCCTCCGATGATGAGGAGATCGGTCCGAATACGCTGCACACCCTGAAAGGAATCCATATCTCATCCTGCCGCGGCGGAGAAATCGCCCGGGCTCTTGCGTGTTGCCGCATTTCACACACAGAAGCCGGAACCGTTACATCGGGTTCAGCGAAAAAATCCCGTCCGATCCTTTCCCCGTCCTTATCTTCATGCCGGTAGCGCAGGCCGGTAGCGCGGCCAGGGCTGGCGCGGCATGGAATAATCGCCCGGTCTCCATTACAGTGGCGCTTTCCCATCACGGCGGGCGACTATTTGATTGAATCCATACCTCCCAACTATCTGGCGCTCATCTCCGCGGTCTTCACCGCCTTTTCTCAAGTGCTCCTGGGAAACGCCCTGCTCCGGCTCAGCCCGGGGGTCGCATCCATCATCGCCAACACCGTTATTTTCTCGACCGCCGCCGCTTTCTACGCCGCCGGGGGCGGGGTGGAGAGATGGCCGACGGCGGGGATACTCCTGTTCGGCCTGTCGGGCGTCATCGCCAACTTCGGCGCGCGGTACCTGATTTACTTTTCGGTGACGAAAATCGGCGTTTCCCGCACCCAGGTTCTCTTCCAGACTTCTCCCATCTGGACCTCGGCCGTGGCAATCGTCTCCCTCGGGGAGCGGATCAATTTCCTCATCGGGCTCGGCACGCTGGGCATCGTGGGCGGCGCCATCCTCATCGTTCAGGATCGTGGCCGGGACGAGAAGAAAACCCGTTTCACGCTTTTCCTGATTCCGCTCACCGCGGCGCTGTTCATGGCCGCGGCCCCCACCTTAAGAAAACTCGCGTTCGTCCAGATTCCATCCGCCGCCTTCGGGCTCACCATCGCCTGCATGGTGGCCGCCACCCTTCAAGTCGCCGTCCTGCCCCTGACGGAGCGGGACAGGAAACCCCGCCTGGACCGCAGCGCCCTGATACCCGCCCTCGCGGGCGGGGTCATGAACGCCTTCGCCGCGCTGATTTTCTGGGTGTCGCTCAGATTGGGCGATGTGGTTCAGGTATTCCCCATCCGGCGGCTCTCCGTGATTCTCGTCATCGTCTTCTCATGGCTCTTTCTCCGCGAGCATGAGCGGGTCACCTGGCGGGTGTTGACCGGCGGCGTTCTGGCCGTGATGGGCGCCACCGCCATCGTCTGGGGCCGATGACGCAGAACATCCCGTTCGCATCAGCGGAACCCACTTTCTCTCTACCGGGTGCGATCGAATTTACACCCCCCCGGACGTATTTGTCCAAAAGAGGCAGGTGGAAATTTCCGCATAAAAGAAAAGATGAGATCGGATGGGTGGCGCGAGCCGCCGGGGAGGACTGTGATCAGCCGGGAGAAGCCGTCCGGGCGCAGGCGAGGAAGGGAGCACGTCAGAGATACGGTCCTGGATCCAAAATGCGTATCCAGGATTGCAGCTTGGCTTAGAACACCCATTTCGGATTATAATAAGTCTATCCAAAGGAAAAACAGGAAATATTGGAAAATAATAGTCCATCAGGTTCCCTTGCAGCGAGGCCGCGCAATGCCTTGTAAGGGGGAGGGTGGGTGTGCAATGGGGGATGTCATCGTTCCGCGAACCTTCAGAAAAAGGGGAAGAATCGACTGAGCGAATATCGATGACCCGTTCATAACTGGAAGGAGACCAAGCATGAAAAAACGTATTTTTCTTGTACTGTCTTTGCTCCAAGTTTTTGCTCTTCTCCTCGGTATCCGCCCGGCTCCTTCCGTTGGAGCAGAGTTTCCTCCGGCGCTCGTGGCGGCGGCGAAAAAAGAGGGCAAGCTCGTCATCTATTGCTCCCATCGGCGCAAGCTCCAGCTTCCCGCGATCCAGGAATTCGAACGGCTTTTCGGGATCAAGGTCGACTTCACCCGGAAGTCCACCGGCAGCGTGATCCGGATGGTCGAGGCTGAGCGAATGGCCGGAAGCCAGCGGGTCGATGTGGTTTGCATCGGAGACAAATCCTCTCTGATCCGGTGGCACGGCGAGGGGGCGGTGATCCCCTACCGCGCCGTAAACACGGGCACGGTCGAGCCCATCCTCCGGCCCAAGCGGGACTACATCAATCACAAGTACACGCTCATCCTCTCGCTGATTTACAACACCAAAAATGTTTCCAAATCGGAAGTCCCGAAAACCTGGACGGACTTGCTGGATCCCAGGTGGAAGGACCGGATCGTCCTGGTCGATCCGGGAAAATCAGGCTCCGGTCTGGCCAGCTTCAGCGTGGTCCTGAAAAAACACGGGTGGGACTTCTTTAAAAAGCTGGCCAAGAACCGGCCGCTGGTTGTCCGCCAGGCCCGTGCGATTCCGCTCCTCGTCACTTCCGGAGAGCGGGATATCGGCCCCGGGAGCGCTCACGACGCCATATTCCGGATGCAGAAGGGCGATCCCATCGGCGTCGCCTTTCCGAGCGACGTCACCCCGTTTTTCATGTCCGGCACCGTGGTCTGGAAAAAGGGGAAGCACCCCAACGCGGCGAAGCTCTGGATGGAGTTTGAGCTGAGCAAGTTCTATCAGAATCTCGTCGTCAAAAAGGGATATCTGGGTATCCGAAAGGCCAGCCCGCTGCCCAAGGGCATGCCCGAGCTCAGCTCTTTGAACTTGATGGCGCCGGATTACGACTGGCTGCTCAAGAACAAGCGGAAGGTCCTCAAGCAATTTTACAGAATCGTGGGAAAGTCGAAGGCAAAGAAAAAATAGGCGGATGAGGCAAGAGGACTGCGCATGCCGTTTTACCGAGTGGATGAGATCAGGAAGAAGCGCCCGAGTTTAACGCCCGGGACGACCCAGCAGAGCGTTGCCGGTGAGCTCATGAAAGCGAGCGTTACGACCAAGCCTGAAGGAATTGGCCCTCCGCTCCATCTGCATCCGAACGAGGAACAATTCACGCTCATCCTTCAAGGAAATCTTCACTACATTCTCGGGGAAGAGGAGCGAATCGTGGGGCCCGGGGACCTGGTCCACGTCCCACGCTCGACAAATCATCGCAGCCGCCCGGTCGGAGGGCCGGCAATGTATTTCTCGGTAAAAAGCCCGGCGGGCGATGGCGACATGAATCAGGATTACCACAAGGCGGAAGGGGCCGAGGAGGTGGAGAAGCGTTACCCTGGAAACGCTTAATTGCAGTTGGGGGTTTTTCGAAAGAGCGGTTTTTGATGGCGAAGTCCGTTAATGATATCGCCATTCAGGGCGTTATCGGGATTTGCCGTCATCATAAAGACCTCGCCCACACTTCGACCAAAAAAGTATATATCCCCCTCCGGCGATACGCCCAGGATGAGTCGAAATGGGGGGGACGACGGGTGCAGGCGAGGAAGGGAGCTTCCCCCCTCCTCACCTGCCCCGAAACGAGACCGGAAAAGAACTTGCTTTTGGGGTCCGCCGGAATTCACGATGTTAGACTGCCGTATCGACGCGCCGCATCCCCGAGCCGCAGAGCATCAGGAACAGGACGCCTCTCGAACCCCGAAGGATCGGGGATGCTCCCCCTTCAATCCCCCCCAGCGGTATCGTCTCTCACCCTGCCTCATACCCCGCAGGGGAAGAAAAAGACCTATTTGTTGATACCACTGGGAATAATACGGCGGAACCTGTCACGGAGGTTCGTCACATTTTTGTCCTGATCTTCTTTCATCGCGGCGCGCGCTTGGTCCTTCACGATGCGCGGGTCGCTTCCTTTCAGGAGACCGTCCCCCGACTTTCCTTGCGGGTTATAGCCCGCCAACATGGGACCCTGCGTTTGGGAGTATCCCAAAGCCATGCGTTTCTTCCCCTTCGTGTCGAAGAAAGTGAGGATGGCTTCGTTGTTTTGATCCAGTCCCAGCGTCGCCCTGACGTTCCCGTTTTTATCCTGCACGACGAAGGTCTGGGCGCTTAAGGTCTTTCCGGATTGCATCGCCGCCCCCAGAAGAACCGTCGAGGCGGTGAGAATCACCAGCAGCGCGACCACACCCCGGAGTTTCCGGTTTTGCCTTTCAACCTGCCTGAGTCGTTCCACAACTGTCATTTCAAATCCCCCTTGAAAAGGACCCGGCCAAATAGTGTAATTAAATATTACACTATTTTTTTGATGCGACCCATTTAGATACGTCTTGAATGTCCACTACAGCTAAATCAAACGGAAGGGGTGACGGCCGCAGGCGAGGAAGGGCGCGTTTTCCGCCCTATCCTCCTGCCCCGAAACGAGACCGGGCACGAACTACTTTTGGGGTCCGCCGAAATTTAGGATGTTGGACTGGCGAATCGAGCCGGCGGACGCCGAGCCGGAGAGCATCACGATGTTGGTTTGCGTGATGATGTGGCTATTCAAGGCATTTCCCACGACCACCGTCCCGAATCCGCTCATCGCCTCGGGATTCCGCTGGCCAGGGGCTTGTTCCGAAGCCCGGGCGATCACTTCATCGAGTTTTTCCGGGATTATGAAGTCGATGTTGACGTTGGCCGCGGTGATTTGATCGAGTTCTTCGTCCGTGAGCATCCGCGCTTCGCCCGCCCGGGCCAGGGACGCGGCCAGGAGGACGGCGGCAAACGCGCCAACGAGTGCGGTCAAACGCTTCCCGAATTTTTTCATGTACTTTCTCCGCGTTCTGGCAGAAAGCCGGCTTGCGGATCCGTTCTTTCCGGTTTCTGCTCGTGGCGGAGGCAAAACCTGGAATGTCGTGGGTTGTGTACCGTGCAATAAGGCAGAATAGCGGCAAGCGAGGCTCAACACCTCTTTCCCGTCATTCTATATGATTGGCCCGCTGGTTGACCCTGTTATTCATGAAAAAATTCGCACCAAGCTTCTGTACGCCGCCGCCTTGGGCGCGCGCCACCGGCTCGGGTGCAGAATTTTCGTTTTGCCGATCAATTCTGGTGGACGATCATTTCTTTCCCGATCAGCCCGGGACCGAATGCCAGCTCATTCTCCTGAGCGGACCAGATGATGTAGTTTCCGCCCAGGTGGGGCAGCGGAATCTGGGAGCAGATAAACGTGCTCCCGTGATTGGAGTGGTTCCATGCGCACCAGACGGCCATTCCCGCCCAGTAGCTGCTGTCCTCCGAGACATCGACCGGGAAGTAGCCCCATACCGGGAACGGGGACTCCATCTGGGCGCGCCCCTTGTCGTCGTCGTTCCACCAGAACGAGCGTCCAAGCTCCTCGGCCTTTTGCCACATGAAATCGAAGTCGAAATCCATTCCTCCGACGTTGAAGCGGGCCTCGGCGTGTTCCGTCGGCATGGCGCCGTTCCACCAGTCGATTGGTGGTGTGGCATAGCAATAGAGTTTGTCGGGTTTCATGACGCTTTCGCACTCCACGGGCGGGAGAATCTGAAAGGCGAAGGTGGTTTAGCTAATATGAATTACTTTTCAACGGTTTTCAATATAATTCCAACATTTTTGTTTAGATGAGGGGTCCCAAAGGCCTCCCTAAAAAGGAGGCCTGGGTCTCAAACTCTTGGAAGAACGGCGGAGGAAAAAGAAACCGCAGGGCGCATTTCAATTAGAGGATTTAAATTCAATAGGTTACAAAACAAGAGGAAATATCTCAACTATAGGTTTTAAATTCAATGACTTACAAAAAAAAGAAGGCCCGGGAGGGCCGAACACGGGAAATTCCGGCGGGAGAGCCGCCCGGTGAGGTTCCAGACGACAGCCGGTAAAGAAAGGTGGTGACCCCAGCGGGATTCGAACCCGCGTTACCGGCTTGAAAGGCCGGCGTCCTGGGCCAGGCTGGACGATGGGGTCTCACAAAAGGCTTATACGTCATTTGATTCACCGGACCTGTGCCATGGTCCAGGAACCCAGTTCCTATACCGTTTTTTCCGGTAACCGTCCACCCGAAAGTAGCCCGAATCTGACCAAACACCTGACATTCCGGGCGAATCCGCAAAAAGGCGCCCGGAGCGCTTCACTCACCCGATTCGCAGGTTGACCAAAATGGCCCCGCTCACGGTGAGCATGGCCCCCGCCGGAACCCGCCAGGTGATGTTCTCCGCCCGGCGCAGCAGGATCAGCGCAAACAAGACGGTGATGAGCGGCGAGGTCTGGATGAGAGCGGTCATCCGGTAGACCTCCCCGATTTGAAGAGCGTTTGCGTAAAAAAAACTCCCGAAGGCCGCCGCAACGCCCATGAACGCAAAAGGCTTCCAGCCTGCCCTCACCCCCTCCCGGAACTGATCCCGAACGAAGAGAAACGCGCACACCGCCACAATCGAAAGCGCCGCCCCCATCCCGACAGCCGCGCCCGCTATGGCGTCCGGAAAAAGAGGAAGGCCCATCCGCCAGAATACCGCACCCATTCCGGCGACTACAGCGGCGGCGATGGGCCAGAGGACGTGAATGCGCCTCCACTTCCCCCCGGTCCCGCCCGATGAGATGACGGCGATTCCCGACACCACCAGCAGGACGCCCGCCATGTGGTACCACTCCGGCTGTTCGCCGAGGAAGATAACCGCCAGCGTGGAAGCGAATATTGGGGAGCTTCCCTTGATGGGAGCGGCGCGGGAGACCCCGATTTTGGAAATTCCGAACATGAAAAGGACCGCGAACAGCCCAGGGGTGCACGCGCCGCCCAGTGCCACCCAGAAGTAGTGCCACCCCAGAGGCGGGAATTTCGCCCCCATCATGAACAGCAAGGCGCATAGCGAGGACAACGAGACAATCCGCGAGATCGTCGAGCCGACGAAGGGATGGGCATGCTGTACGCCGTAGCGTGCGCCCATATCGGCAAAGGCATAGGCCAGCGCGGCGCCAAACGCGAACATCAAAGCGGTATCAAGTATCAAATTTCGTTCCAGATAAAGACGTTCAAGGATACATCCGCTCCGGCTTCCCGCTATGAGCGGGCCGGCGCGGCGCTATCAAACGTTTGGGGATCGGTCAGATACGCCCGAACGGCCTGAACGAATACCGACACCCCGAGCGGAAGCGCGTCTTCGTCCAGGTCGAAGCGGTTGCTGTGAAGCCCGTGGACGATGCCGCGCTCCTCGTTGCGAATCCCCAAGCGGAACATGGCGCCCGGGCACTTCTGAACCATGTAGGCGAAATCCTCGGAGCCCATGCCGAGCGGCGCGGGGAGGACGTTCTCTTCGCCCAGCATCTCGCGCCCCGCCTTTTCGATAAGCGCCGTCGCGCCGGCGTGGTTCGAAAGGGAGGGGTAGCCAGTCAGCATCTCGATCTCGGCCTCGACGCCGAATGCGGCGGCGACCCCCCGGATAGTCTCCTCGACGCGGCCTTTCACCATCTCCCGGACTTCGGGGCTGATGGTCCGGATGGTCCCCCGCAGGTGGACTTCTTCCGGAATCACGTTGAGGGCCACCCCCGCCTCCATCTGCGTGACGGAGACAACAGCCGCGTCGAAGGGGTTGACGTTTCGCCCGACAACACCCTGAAGGGCGGTGATGATGTGACCCGCCGTGAGGATGGGGTCGCGTGAGTGATGAGGATAGGCCGCGTGCGAGCTCCGCCCCCGGAGGGTGACGAAGAACTTGTCCCCCGAGGCCATCATCGGTCCGGTGTGGGTGCCGATCGTGCCGACGGGAAGCGCCGGAAAAACGTGCCCGGCGAGGACGAGATCCACCCGCGGATCGTCGAGCGCGCCCTCTTCCACAATGGCGCGGCCCCCGGCCAGACCTTCCTCGGCGGGCTGGAAGATGAATTTGACGTTTCCGCCCACGCCATCGAGAAGCGGGGGGTTTTCGGCGAGGACGCGCGCCGTCCCCAGCAGCATGGTGGTGTGCGCGTCGTGGCCGCAGGCGTGCATTTTTCCGTCGCTGCGGCTCTTATAAGGAACATTGTTCTCTTCCTGAACCGAAAGGGCGTCCATGTCGGCGCGGATGCCGATGGTGGGGCCCGGCCGCCCGGTCCTGAACAGGCCGACCACCCCTGTCTTGGCGAGACCGTTTCTCACCTCGATCCCCCAACCTTCGAGGGATTCCGAGACGAGCCGCGAAGTTTCAAACTCATGAAACCCGAGCTCGGGATTCATGTGAATCTTCCGACGGGTCTCGCTCAGCCAAGGGCCGAGGGCCTCCACCGCCTCGCGGACGGGATGGGGCATCATTGTTCTCCCGAAAAATTCCCTTGTTCTCAAAAATCGCCGGGGTCGAACCCGGGCATCTGCCGGAGCGCGGTCTTGATCTCTTCCTTCTTGTACTTGAGAGTCGTCGTTTGCGGAAGCGCCTCCCCGGGCCAGATGATAAAATTCGACACCCGCTTGTAATCAGCCAGCGCGCCGCAGAGGCGATCGATCTCGGCGCGAACGGTCTCTTGCCGCTCTGATTCCCCTTCCGGAAGCGCCGCTTCCGGGTCCAGCACGACGACGGCGAAGACATCCTCCCCGCCGCGGGGGTTCTTTTTCCCGACCACGCAGGCGGCCTTGAAGAGATCGCTTCCTGCGAGTTCTTCCTCCACCTCCTCGGGATAGATGTTCTTGCCCGACTCGGCGACGATGACGTTTTTCGAGCGCCCGCAGATGGTGAGATAGCCGTCCGCATCGACGCGGCCGATATCGCCCGTATGGAACCAGCCATCCCGGAGCACTTCGGCTGTGAGCTCGGGATCGCCGAAATACCCCTTCATCACGTTGGGGCCCTTGATAAGAATTTCCCCCTCGCTTTCCGAGGCGCCCGCCACCGGCTCAAGACGCACCTCCACGCTGGAAAGCGGCGGGCCGACCGTTCCGATCCGGTTCCCGCTCCCCGGGCGGTTCGCATGGGTGACGGGCGAAGTTTCGGTCAGTCCATAGCCCTGGACCACCTCGATTCCCATCACGAGGAGATCCCGGGCGATGGACGGATCGAGCGCCGCCCCACCGCTCCCGAAATACCGGAGCCGGGGGCTCAGCCGCCGCTTCACCTGGGGGAAGAGAACCCCTCCCAGCCGGATACCGAAAAAAAGCGCCGCTTTCGACATTCCGAACAATACCCGGAACGCCGCCCCCCGCAGGCCACCGGCCGAAAGTGCAGCCCCCATGATCCGCTTGTGCATGAGCCGCAGGAGGGCGGGAACCATCAGGCAGATCGTGATCTCCTCCCGCTGCATGGTCGCCGCGAGTACCCTGGGGTTCAAGGAAGCCAGGTAGTGGACCTTCGCTCCCGTGATGAACGGCGCCAAAAACCCGGCCGTGCTCTCGAACATGTGGTGCAGGGGGAGGACGGAGAGGAAGACATCCCCTGGCCCGCAATCGCAGAGCGCCACCGAAGCCTGGGCGTTGGAGGCGATGTTGCCCTGGGTGAGCATGACGCCCTTGGGCGTTCCCGTTGTGCCCGACGAAAACGAAATGAGCGCGAGGTCATCCTTCCCGCGCTTCGCGCCCGGCCATTTGGAGATGGGCAGCGCTTCGGCAGGGGCGGCCTCGTCCAGGCACAACAGCGGAACGGGGTCGGAAAGCGCGCCCACCAGGGATTCTCCCATACCGCGCCAGGCCCCGTCCGTCAGGAGAGCGGTGGCCCCGGAGCGCCCGAGAATGTTCGCCATCTCCCCCGGCTTCAGGTTCACGTCGAGCGGGACGAGCACCCCGCCCGCCAGCTGGACGGCGAAATAACCCACTCCCCATTCCGGCCGGTTGAGCGAGAGAAGGGCCACGCGGTCATCCGGTTTGACCCCGGCTTCGATCAGACGCCCGGCCAGCTCGGCCGCCCGGCCGAGAACATCGCTCCGCGTCAGGGACACCCGTCCCCCGCCTTCCATCTCTCCCTCCAGGACGGGGGTGTCAGGAAATTGTGAAGCTGCATGCTCGAGAAGATCGACGAGGGTTTCCATCACGGGGGACTAGAGAAGCCGCTTCCGGATCTGCCAGCTCACGAACTCGCCCGCGAAAACGAGCAGAACGATCGCCAGGCAGAGGACGCCCGTTTTTTCCCACTGGAACTGCTTCACATAGAGAAAAACATAGAAGCCGAGCCCGCCGGCCCCGACCAGCCCGAGGATGGTGGAATCCCTGAGGTTCATCTCGAAACGGATGGCGAGATGGGCCACCATCTGGGGGAGCACCTGGGGGATCAGGCCGTGCTGGATGATTTGGACGGAAGAGGCGCCGGTTCCCTGAAGGGCCAACAGGGGACGGGGATCGGTCGATTCGATCTCCTCGGCCACGAAACGCCCCAGCACCCCGACCGAATGAACCGCAATGGCCAGAACGCCCGGAAAGGGGCCCAGCCCGACAGCCGAAACGAACAGGAGCGCGAGGATGAGAAGCGGTATGGAGCGGATGAACGCCATCGCCCCTTTAACGGGGAGGTGTATCCAGACCGGCGTCCAGTTCGAGGCGGCCAGGATGCCCAGCGGATAGGCGAACAGCCCGCCGAGGAAAGTGCCGGCGATGGTCGTCTGGAGGGTTTCTATCGAGGCCCGCCAGAGGACATCCCAGACTGACCAGTCGGGCGGAACCATTCGCCCGAAGAAAAGTACGATTTGCGGTACGCCGCGAAACAGTTCCCGGAGGGAAAATTCCGACCCCTGGAGCGACCAGTAAACCAGCCCGCTAGCCGCCAGGAACAGGGTGGCCCTGATACCTCTGCTGCCAGGTGAGGTGGACTCCGTTTGTCCTCTCGAACCGGCCATTGCCCTCTCCGCGAATAACTCGATCTCTTCCGTATATTTCCTGAATCATCTCCCCGGACAGTTCTTCCGGCAAGCCGTCCCAGATGATTTTTCCTCCCCGCATGGCGATGATGCGTTCGGCGTAGCGGCGCGCCAGCTCGGGAAGGTGGAGGCTGATCAGGAGCGTCAGGTGATAGGTATCACAAACCGAGACGAGCAGGTCGAGGATATCTTCCGAAAGGCCGGGATCCAGGCTCGAGACCGGCTCGTCGGCGAGAAAAATCGTCGGCTCCTGCGCAAGCGTCCGGGCGATGGCCACCCGCTGCTGCTCCCCGCCCGAGAGGGTCCGCGCAAAGCGGTTCAGCTTGTCCTCCAAGTGGACCTCCCGGAGCGCTTGCATACAAATTTCAATATCCGCTTCGGTGAACCGGCAGAAAATACTTCGCAGAAACGACACATACCCGAGCCGCCCGTGATAGACGTTCTGCCAGACCGTCTCCTGGCCGATCAGATCGAAATGCTGGTGGATCATTCCGATCTGCCGGTGATACCTACGGATACTCTTCCGCTCCGGAATGGGGAGCGACTGCCCAAGCACCGACACCTCTCCACGCGAGGGCGTGACGTACCCTTTGAGCATCCGCATCAGGGTCGTCTTGCCGGAGCCGCTGTTGCCGATAAAGGCGATCCTCTCCCCAGCGGCGATCTCAAGGCGATCAATCGAGAGAATGTCCCGCCCCTCGGCGTGGACCACCACGTCTTTCATCTGAATGATCGGGAACGTCGTCATTTTTTCAAAAACCCGTATTTGCGCGCCATGTCGGCCACCGGTTTGTAGGTGCCGTGGTTGACCTGAATATAGCCTTCCGTGCCATAGAGATACCGGAGGTACTTCCGGTTCTCCGGCTTGTTTAGCTCGAGCATTGCCTCCACGAACCGGCGGCGGACCTCGGGGTCCAGCCGCTTGCTGGCCACGACGCCGTGGCTCGGAATACGCAATGAAGTCGCCAGCGGCATCAGCTCGTCGCGCTCTTTCTGCTTAAGAAGGTTGATAGAATACTCGCTCACGCCCGCCGCGTCCACGAACCCGCCGAAGACCGAGCGTATCGCCTGTTCATCCCCTCCCGCGAAGTACACCCGGCGGAAAAAGCCGCCCTCGGGCTTGCCCAGCCCCCCTTTCGCGAGACCGGCGCGGATGAAAACATCGTGCGGATACATGAAGCCCGAGCTCGAGATCGGGTCCACGTAGGCGATGGATTTTCCCTTGAGGTCGGCCAGCGTTTTGATCCCGCTGTCCTTGCGCACGAAAATTTTCGCCTGGTAGTAGCTTTTTCCCCTGTAGATTTCGCCGAGAATGGCCTCTGCCCCCGTCTGTTTGTTCGCGAGGATGTAGGGGAGCGGCGACATGAAGCTGATGTCGGCTTTGCCCGCATTCAGCGCCTCGACGGCGGAAGAGTAGCTGAGGGTGATGAAAAACTTGATCTTCCGGTCCAGACGCTTCTCGAGAAACCGCACCGCCGGGCGGACATTGTCGATGAGCTGCTCGGGATTTTCATAGGGAATGAAAGCGATACGGAGGGGCGCTTGCTCCTTGGCCGCAGCGCGGGCCGTGGCGGGAGCGGCGATCATCCCCGCGAGCAGCGCGGTCAGAATGACGATGCGGGCAACAAACCTCATTGTTATCTCTCCCATCCCTACTTCAGAACGGCGGCGTACTTCCCATATACCGCGCGATAGGCGGCGAGCTTGGCATCCAACTCCGCCGTCTTCCCTTCGGCGTGAAGCGCCGCCGCTTCCCGAATCAGCGATTCCATTTTGTTGAGGACGGGCAGAAGTTTCTGGTCCTGCACGTCCCACTTATGCCCCTGAATTTCGGTGGCCACGGTCTTGAGCGTGATCATGATGAGCTCCTTCTTCCCCTTCGCCTTGAGAAACTCATAGGTCGAGAGGAAGAAGCTGAACTCTTCGAGCTCGGCGTCCAGCGTGAACATCGTGTCTTCATACGAATCGACGCCCTCGCCCACCGCCTCGACGTAGGCGGTCAGATCGTCAATCTGTTTTTTCGTGAGCCCGAGTCCAAAGCGCCGGTTGAACCATTCGTTCACCGCCCGCAGGGTGGGCAGGCTCCCGTCGTGAAAATAAGGCGCGGTGTACTTGGCCGAAAGCAGCGTCGGCGTATCGAAAGCGCCGTCCAGCGAACCCGGCGCGAACCCGCCCGCCGATCCGAGGTTGTGGCTCTTGCGATCGAGAAAATGATCGGAGGGAATGTGACAACTGGCGCAGCTCATCCCGCCCATCAATTGGGGAAACTTGCGGTAGAAGATCTTCTCGCCCCGCAACTCGGCGGCCGAGGCTTTTTTCTGGTTCAGTCTTCCGCTTCTTTTCAGCTTCGGGTTCGGAATAAATTCAAACTCGTTCATGTAGGCGACCATTCCGTCGAGCAGCATGGGGTCGGGCTCGGAGCCGTTGAATTCAAGCACGATGACGTTGCGGACAAACTCGCGCAGGGAGGCGGTGCGGCCGTTCCGGCCATAGGGCGCCGTGAAACGGATGCCCCGGAGGTCGGGCGTGTCCAGATGGCCGAAAATCCCGTTGTTCGCATGTTCCTCGAAAAAGCTGTTCGAAACGTCCATGCCGCCCTTTCGGCGTGAGAGACCGGGGATGAAAAAATTCGGGTTGGTGACGCCCTTGTTGTGGCAGGTGTTGCAGCTGATGCGAAGACTGCGGGCGGGCTCGCCGAATATCTCGGCGCTGTCGAACGCCATGTCGCCCAGCGCGATGAGGCCCGTCTCGCTCTCGTTCGCTCCCCGCTCGGCCATCCCGAGAAGCTGGCGCGGGCGCGGAAGTTGTTTGTTGATGTTCGCTCCCGGAGGCAGACGCGCAGGAATCCGGGCGTTTTTCACATAGGTCGGGCTGGCCGCCGGCCGGGGGAGGAGTCTTCCCTTCCCCATCGGCATCGCGGAGGCCACGAAGTTCTTCCTGAAATATTCTGCGATGGGCTCGATTTCGGCGCGGATCTTCCTGACGTTCATCGGGCGCGCGCCCGCGCCCAGGACGCCGGGGGTGCCGAGACTCGAAAAAGCGGTCAGCCAACCGATCTGCATCTCCCTCCAGGCGCTGGGGTCAATATAGGGGAGCGCCTCAGCAAAGGAGAGAAAGATCTTCCGACTCTCTTCGAGATGCTTGCGGACGGTTTCCCGGTCAGATGCAGCGCCCGCTTTTTTGATATGAGCCGCCAGGGTGGAAGCGACCGCGCGGGTGGCCGCGTTGAAGGCGGCCCGGCTCCCCTGTTTGCGGGCTTTCACCATGTCCGGCTCTTCGCCGGCGGGCTGGGCGATGCGGCGCGCGGCAGCGATCTCTTCGCGGAATTTTTTCGCCGCGGCCGCGTCCACGCCGGAGAGGTGACTGGCGATGCGGTCCATGTCGGACCAGACTTCTTTCCAGACCACGGGATTCAGATTGAGAATGAACACCGACCGGCGGTATGACTCCGCGACGGGATGGAGTTTTTCCGGAGGAACGATATCGGCGTGCGATAGTTCGGGCAGCGAGAAACGGAGCGCCAACAGAATCAGGAAAGTGGCAAGAAGCGCTTTCAATCGGGCTGGGGCAATCATTTTTCTCTGCTCCTGGAAAGCGGCGCCGAATCGGAGGGCGCCGTCTGCGGACCCGGAAAAATCCCGATCCCTGAACTCCCGCATGGCCTGGGTCCAGACCATCTTCTTTTGTTCAGGAACCCGGCATTAATTTCACCTGATCGTGGTGAATTTGTCAACCATTCCTCAATATATTTTTAGATATGACTAAAAATATAAAAAAATCATTTATTATCAAATAGTTATCAAATGATTTTAGAAAGGGTATCCCGGTAATCCGAGGTGAAGAACGGGAATGGCGGTTTGCTCCCTAAGAAAACCCGGCCCCGGCGCATGCCGGAGCCGGATGATCTCGCGGGAAAAAGGGGGAAAACCGCCCCTCGAGCGGGACTAGAAATTCGCCTGCGCTCTTACTCCGAAAATGGAGACATCGGACAGGGTGGGGCTGGCGTTGCGGTTCATCACATGCTGAAAAATACCGCTGATCTGGAAATTCTCGGTGAAAAACCAATTGTAATAGGCTTCGATAAATCCTTCGTCCTTCGCCCTCGCCCCGAAATCGCGCTTTGTCGGGCGAATTTCACCGTAGGCAAACCCAATCACGTCGTCTTTGCGGTAAGGGATGATCTTCGAGAGCTGCGCGCCCGTGCTCCAGGCCGTCCTGGTGGTGTAGTTAATATTGTCCGAGTCCCTGGCACCAATTCGGAAGAAAACGCCGAGCCAATCGGCGAGTTCCTGGTCAGCACTCAAGCCGACGCCCAAGGCGGTCTCGTCTTCCAGCTGGCCCGATTTTTGCCGTTTCTGGCCAGCGCCGTCGAACGTGGCCCATACCCGGTAAGTGCCGGGACGGCCAAAGAGCTTCGGCATCACACCGACCTCGACGGCACCGTACACATCCTCGAACAACTTGTCGGTGGAGCGGGTGTTGCCGTCCGAGTCCTGGGACATCACCCCCGCTTCGAGATAAACCACGCCGGGAAGCAAATACGTATGCACGCGGACGCCCGGGCCGTTGTCCGGTGCGGTAAACACATGGTTGTTGACGAAGCCGCTGCTCAGAAACTGGCTGGTCTCATCGCCCGCGTAGGCATTTCCCTCGATATAGTTCGTGATATCGATCTTGCCCGCCGTGAGGGTGACGCGCCCGCCAAACAGCACTCCCTCGAGATAGGCCTCGAGGATGGTGACATTATCATCTGTCGTGCCCGCGTCGCCGTTCACGCCCGCGAGTGTGGTGATCTTGTCAGGGCCGTCG
>CAMYJL010000014.1:0-1127 GCA_947258645.1 uncultured Nitrospinota bacterium | reverse complement strand
CCAGATCGAGCACCACCTTCCAGTCCTTCATCGGCGAATACTCGAAAACGAGGTCGAACGACCCCTCGGCGAAGCCATCGTCCCCGCCTTCACGCGAGGGAACGTTGCTGGTGCCCTGGACGATGCCCGTCGCCCCGCCTGAGATACTGACCTTCGAAAGTCCCTCCAAGGTCTTTTTCAGAGGCTCGACCTCTTTTTCCTGCTTGGCCATCCTGGTCTTCTGCTCTTTCTGCTCCTCCTGAACGCCCTTGACCATATCTTTCAGGGCTTTCAACTCTTTCTTGAGGCCTTCGTAACCTTTCAGCTTCTCTTCCAGCGCCTTAATTTTGTCCTGAAGGGCGCGCATGCTCTGGGCGTGGACCCCGGTCGGCGATGCGACCAGACCCAAAACGACTAAAAGCAACGGAAGCAGCCCGGCCGCCACTCTTCGAATAAGATCTGATTTCAATTTTTGCCTCCTTTCCTTATTTTCGACAGAAGCTGGGCTCCCTGCAATAGTATTTAAAATGTTTTCCGTTAACCAAACACAAAGAATATCTTCGAAATAACATCGGGATTTTCTCGTTGCACATCCGTATTCTTAAAATCCCCCCGATTGGTCTTTGCTGGCACCTCCCATCTCAGGGAAAGGTTCTCCGGGTTCTGGCTGAAAATATTACCGACAGCGTGTTCACAATTAAGTTCGAAATAATTTACGGAATGAAAATCCGCGACTGTTTTAACTCCGTAAATCAGAGAATTTACGAATCATTTCTCTTTTCTCCTTGTATTTCGAATTCATCTAGATAAGCCATATCATCGTTTCCATTGAAGGGAACATTCATCCCATTCTCACCAGCCGATTTGGCCAGCTCTTTTTCGATCTGGGTGAAACGCGCCGGCGGAGTGGACTTTCCATTTTCCGAGACCGAAGCGCCCTCGACGAGGCGTTCCAGATCGGTCACGGCTTCGCGCATCAAACCGGCCTGGGCCGTCAGCTCCTCGCTGGAGGCCGCACTTTCCTCGGCGGTCGCGGCGTTGCGTTGTGTCACCTCATCCACCGAGGCGACGGCGGTGTTCACCTGCTGAATGCCATCGGCCTGCTCCCTCGAGGCCGCCGAGATCTCCGCCAGAAGATCCGCCACTTT